>CANHPI010000272.1 GCA_947462425.1 Bacteroidota bacterium | reverse complement strand
TATATGTTGAAGGCATCAATCATAAAAGGTTAAATACTATTTTCTATTTATAACATAAAAATAATAAAAAGATAGAATAAATATTAAATTATGTTTGAACAAAACCTTAACAAATATATAAAACATTATTGAATTATTTAAAAAAACACTTTGTCATATTTTTTTAATAATTGCCAACTTTAATTAATATAAATTCAATAGATTATAAGTGTTTGGTATTGCTTTTTTTACCTTAAATTTTTAAAAACTTGTGTTATACATTTTCTCAAAAATATAAATCATTAATTTTGTAAAAATGTGGAGATGGAGTGATGTATATTTAAATTGAGAAGATGATTGAATGAACACTACAAAATCAACTTATACAATTAAATCTATTAAAACTCATTAACACCCTGAACCGTTGTGTACTTCATGGTATACTTTACGCCTGGGTTTATGTATTTATAAGCACTATGACTCATTAACGCAGCTTCATGAAAGCCACATAAAATTAATTTAAGTTTGTTTTTATAAGTATTGATGTCTCCAATAGCATATACACCTTCAATGTTAGTTGAATAATCATCGGTATTAACTTCAATGGCACTTTTATCAATGTTTAAACCAAAGTTTTCAATTGGTCCTAATTTAGGACTTAAACCAAATAATGGAATTAAATAATCAGTGGAAATGGTTTGCGTTTCTTGTGTTTTAGTATTAATCATCGAAACCGATTCTAATTTTTCTGTTCCGACTACGCTTGTTAAATTTGTGTTTAACAAAAGGTTAATTTTTCCTTGCTCTGCTAACTTCATCACTTTATTTACACTATCAGGTGCTCCTCTAAATGATTCGCTGCGATGAACTAATGTTAGTTCTGAGCAAATATCGCTTAAAAAAATGGCCCAATCTAATGCACTATCTCCACCACCTGCAATAATCATTTTTTGTCCATGATATTTTTCAGGATCTAAAATCATATAATTTATTCCTTTTCCATTTTCAAATTGTGATAAGCCTGCTACCTCAGGTTTACGGGGTTCAAAACAACCTAAGCCTCCTGCAATTACAACCACTTTTGAATGAATTTGTGTACCTAAATTAGTTGTTAAAACAAAATCTCTGTCCCCACGTTTTTCAAGTATTTCAATTCTTTCTCCAAAAGTATATCCTGGATGAAAAGGCGCTGCTTGTTTTAATAAATTATCAACTAACTCTTGCGCTAAAACACTTGGGTAACCAGGTATATCATAAATAGGTTTTTTAGGGTAAATCTCGGATAACTGACCACCAGCTTGAGGCAAATAATCAATTAAATGGCAACGCATTTTTAATAATCCTGCTTCAAAAATGGCAAATAAGCCCACGGGGCCTGCTCCTATAATTGCTAAATCGGTTGTAATCATTTCTTTGTTTTTTAGTCAAAAATTCACGTGCAAAAGTAATCATTACAACAATATAAAACATCAATAGTTTATTAAAACCATTTTATCAAAAGACTTAATGGTTTAAATATTTAATCCTAAGTTTTTATTTATGACGATAAATGTATTTTTAAATACATTTATTTGTGATTCGTCAACTTTATTAAAATAAATCAGTTTTATTGTTTTATGATTATGTTCGACTTTATGTCAAAATAAAAAGAGAAAATGATTATTTTCTCTTTTTATTTTAATGAGCTATTGAGTAGTTAAAGAATTTTAAAAAATTAAAATCTTTCTTAATATTTTCATTCTATAGATTTTTTTAGTGCTATTTTTAAAGGGAAAATTAGAAAACTACTATTTTAAAGCTTCAATTAATTTTTCAGCTAATTCAACACCAATTCTTTCTTGCGCTTCGTTAGTTGCCGCTCCAATATGCGGTGTTAAAGATATTTTTGTATGTTTTAAAATTGCTTCGTTAGGAGTTGGTTCATTTTCAAATACGTCCAAACAAGCGTGTGCTATTTTACCGGAATTTAGTCCATTGATTAAATCTGTTTCATCTATTACTCCACCGCGGGAAGCATTAATTAAAATGACTCCATTTTTCATCGCATTAATTTCTTTTTCGGTAATCATTTTTCCACCAGGTACATGCATTGATATCATATCTGCATTTGCTATTAATTCTTCCAAACTCACGGTATTAATTTTTACATCAACACCATTTGTTCCGTGAATATCTAATTTTAAAACAGCTTCTTTTACAAATGGATCATAAGCTAAAACTTTCATGCCACAACCTAAAGCTATTTTTGCAGTAAATTGTCCAATGCGCCCAAATCCAATAATACCAATTGTTTTATCTCTTAATTCAATTCCTTTGGAATAATTTTTCTTTAAATCATCAAATTTTGTATGTCCTATTGTGGGCATTTGTCTGTTGCTTTCATAAACAAAACGAACGGCATTAAATAAATGAGCAAATACTAATTCTGCAACAGAGTTACTTGATGCTGAAGGCGTATTTATAACCTGTAATCCTTTTGAACGAGCATAGTCTACATCAATATTATCCATACCAACTCCACCACGACCAATTACTTTTAAGTTAGGGCAACTATCTATTAAGTCCTTCCTCACTTTAGTAGCGCTTCTAACGGTTAATGCTGTGTAATTTTTTGCATTAATTTCAGCAGCCAAATTTTCTTGTGCTACCTTTTCTGTAACTACTATAAATCCTGCTTTTTCCAATAAGCTTTTTCCTACTGCATCAATGCCATCGTTGGCTAAAATTAATTTACTCATTATTATTGTTATTTAAAATTTAACCGTCACTCCGCCTTGCACTGATGGTCCACCTATACCTGCTTCTACATTTAATCCGAAATTTGGAGTTATAAAGTACCTTAAACCTACTCCAAATCTAATGGCAATAGGTAATAAATTGGAAAAATTTTTATTAAATGTTGAAATAGTTTCCGCATCATTTGGATCTGTTGATTTTAATAAAGATGTTTTATATCCAAAGCCTATAGTTGCATATGGATCTAATTGTTTTGTTGTGGCAAAGTGAAAGTTTATTCTACCTAAAATTCTTTGTTTATATAAAGTTACTTTATAATTATCTGTAGTTGTTACGCTTTGACCAATACTATTTACTTTTGTGTATTGTTCTGTGTATTTAGCAGTTACTGATGCGTAAGTATATTCAATACCAAGCCCTATTTTTTCATTTACCATATATTCAAATTTACCTCCTATATGATTTAAATTTCTTACGGATTCAATATTTGTATTATTAGTACTGCTATTATAAGTTGATTTTACCCAAGCACCTGCAACATATGGATAACCATAAAATGCATCAACAATAAATTTACCTTTTTCTATACAATTATCTTGAGCTTTAAGGTTTGTTATTAGTCCAATAACTGTTCCTGCAATAATTAATAAAGTTTTTTTCATTTTTTTTAGTTTAATTGTTTGTATTTATTTAAGTTGTTCAATAATAGCTTCAATACTCATACCATCAGCTTCTGCTTTGTAATTTCTAATGATGCGATGTCTTAAGATTGCATTAGAAACAGCTTTAACATCTTCAATATCTGGACTATATTTTCCATTAATTGCTGCATGGCATTTAGCACCTAATACTAAAAATTGAGACGCACGAGGTCCAGCGCCCCAAGCCAAATATTTTTTTGTGATGTCGGAACTAAATTCAGAATTTAAACGCGTTTTGTTTACCAATTTAACGGCGTATTCTAACACATTATCAGCTACCGGTATTTTACGAATTACATTTTGAAAGTAAATAATTTCTTCAGCAGATATGATTTTATTTAATTCTATTTTAACATCAGACGTTGTTAATTTCACAACTTGTAATTCCTCTTGAAAACTTGGATAATCTAACCAAACGTTAAACATAAAACGGTCTAATTGAGCTTCGGGTAGGGGATAAGTTCCTTCCTGTTCAATAGGATTTTGAGTGGCTAATACAAAAAATGGATTTCCCAATTCATATTTTTTTCCTGCAGTAGTAACGCAACGTTCTTGCATGGCTTCTAATAAAGCTGCTTGTGTTTTTGGTGGAGTTCTATTAATCTCATCAGCTAAAACAATATTCGCAAATAATGGTCCTTTAATAAATTTAAAGTTACGTTGTTCGTCTAAAATTTCAGAACCTACAATATCAC
>CANHPI010000271.1 GCA_947462425.1 Bacteroidota bacterium | reverse complement strand
TTCAATGGAAATAATATTCTTTTTAAAATCTGTAGGATTACCAATACCATAAATGCAGGAAACTGAACTTACCACAATTACATCCCTCCTACCTGATAGTAATGCTGATGAAGCGCTTATTCGTAATTTTTCTATCTCATCGTTTATTTGCAAATCTTTTTCTATATAAGTTCCTGTAGTTGGCAAATAAGCTTCGGGTTGGTAATAATCATAATAACTCACAAAATATTCCACTGCATTTTCAGGAAAAAACTGTTTGAATTCACTATACAATTGAGCGGCCAATGTTTTATTATGACTTAAAATAAGCGTTGGCTTATTTATTTGCTGAATAACATTAGCTGCCGTAAAAGTTTTACCTGAACCAGTTACACCCAATAATACTTGATGTTTTGAATTGGATTTTAAACCTTCAACCAATTGCATAATAGCTGTTGGTTGGTCGCCAGTTGGCAAAAATTCAGATATGAGTTTAAATGACACTTTGTAAAGATACTAATGAAATAGGAAAATCAGATAGTGTTTGTATCTTAATTTAATATTGGTTATGTGTTTAAATAAACCCTTAATTTTTTAAAAACCTTGCGTCTGTTAATGATAATAAAAAAGCTTCTAAGTCTTTTTTATCTTGTTCCGATAATCCTAAAGGTTTAGCTAATAATGAATCTCTATTGATTGAATTTTTAATAAACTTATCTGGCATATCATAATAATTAATCACATCCATTAAAGTTCTATGCATTCCATTATGCATATAAGGCGAAGTCATAGCAATATTTCTTAACCCTGGAACTTTAAAACGACCAATATCCTTAGGGTCACGTGTTACAATATAACGTCCACTATCATTTAAATCTTTACCATTAAATAATCCTAAATTTCTAAAATCATCATTGGTAAAATCAGGTCCAAAATGACAATCAAAGCATTTACCCTTTACGTTAAATATTTCTCTACCTCGTTGAGCCGAAGCTGAAAACTTTGTTGTATCAGTTCCGTTCATATAATTATCAAATGCAGAATTATTTGTTTCTAAAGTTCTTTCAAAAGCAGCAATTGCATCAGTTACAGATTTTTTATCAGCAGGATGTCCGAATATTTTTATAAAAAAAGCTCTGTATTGCGAGTGATTATTTAATTTTTCAACAGCAAACGATAATGGAATATCCATTTCAACCGGATTTTCAATTGGTCCTGCGGCTTGTTCTTCCAATGTTTCCATTCTACCATCCCAAAACTGAAAATTACGAGAAGATTGATTCATAGCACTTGGAGTATTGCGAATACCTTTTAAGCTATCAACACCAAAACTTACGGGAATATTATCAGCAAAAGCATATTGAGGTTTGTGACAAGATGCACAACTAACCTGATTATCGCGAGATAATATTGAATCAAAAAACAATAATTCTCCTAAATCTTCAATAGTCGAAGGTTCTTTTAATTTCCCTTCATTAGTTGTGTTATTACAGGAAATAATAATTGTTATAAAAAACAATAAAATTATATTTAGTACCATTCTTAACATGACACAAATATAAATTTAAAAATCCGACCTCAATCCGAATAAATCAGTAAACTGATAAATCTCATCTTCCTATTTCAATTTAGATAAAAAAACCGATGGATTGCAGTATAAACCTTTCATGTATAAAATGACTATAAATCTATAAAAATGATAATTTTGTATAATATGGAAATTCAAGAAAATATAGAACTAAAAAACTCCAATCCTTTCCCTTTTAATAATCTGTTTTTAATAAAAGGATTTGTAACCGGCAAAAATAAACTTTGGCAATACGTAATGGGTATTTTTATTGCCTTTTTAGGTTATTTGCTATTTCAATTAGTAATGATGGTTCCACTTATTTCTGCCGCTACTAGCAATGGCATTAGTATGACTGAAATATCAGAAAATCCTAATATTTTATTTAATCCCGAAATGGTTGGCATGAACAAATCACTTTTACTTGCTTTAATGATGGGGATGTTTGTTTTTACATTACTTTTTTTATGGCTAGCCATCAAATATATTCAACAAAAAACATTAACGTCAATTATTACTGGTTTTGAAAAAATCAGATGGAAACGCTACTTTTTTTCGTTTGGTATTTGGGGAAGTTTAATTACCATTTTAACGGTTGCATCATACCTAATTTCTCCACAAGATATAGAAGTAAGATTTAACATTAATCAGTTTTTTATTTTATTAATTGTTGCCGTTATTTTTATTCCTATTCAAACGGCTACCGAAGAACTTATTTTTAGAGGTTATTTAATGCAAGGTTTTGGCTTAGCTTTTAAAAATGGAATAGCCCCAATTATTATTACTTCTGTTTTATTTGGCTTAATGCACGCATCTAATCCTGAAGCAAAAGCACATGGCTTAGCTATTATGATGCCATATTACATTTTTTTTGGCGCCTTTTTAGCCATTATTACCCTGTTAGATGAGGGATCGGAATTAGCAATGGGAATTCATTGTGCTAATAATTTATTTTCAAGTTTATTGGTTTGCTCTAAAAATTCGGTATTACAAACTGATGCTATTTTTTATACATCAGTAGAAAATCCGGCGGGCGAATTTTTTATATGGTTCATTATGGCCTCCGTTTGTTTTTTTATTTTATTTAAAAAATATAAACTATCTAACTGGAAACTTTTAATACGTTAACCAACAAACCATGAAAAAATCTATCTTTATAATATGTACACTGTTATCATTAAATCAAGTTAAAGCTGATGGAGATTATCATTATTATGTTGACTTAACATCTGTAAAAAATGATAAACTATGTATTAGATTATTACCGCCAGACATAACTGATAACGAAACTATTTTTATGTTTCCAGCAATGGTTCCCGGAACTTATGATGTTTACGACTTTGGAAGATTTATTTCGAATTTTAAAGTAGAAGGAAAAGATGGTAAAATAATTACTATTGAAATTCTGGACAAAAATTCTTACAAGCTATCACCTGCCAATGCCATTAAAGAAATTAGTTACGATGTGGAAGATACCTGGGATACAGAAATTAAAGAAAAAATAGTATTTGAACCGGGAGGAACAAATATTGAAGAAGGCAAAAACTTCTCTTTAAACACTCATGGTTTTTTTGGATATTTTAAAAATAAAATTGAAAACAAATTTATTTTAGAAGTCACAAAACCAAAAGGATTTTACGCTTCTACCAGTCTTACTGATATAAAAAATGGAGAAACAAAAGATGTATTAACTGTATTTGATTATCATAATTTAGTTGACTCTCCAATTATGTATTCAATGCCTGATACAACCTCTATTCAAATTGGAAAATCGCAAATTTTAATTTCAGTTTATTCGCCAAACAAAGTAGTGACATCCAATTTTATTGCAAGAAATTTAAAAGAATTATTACTTGCACAGGCCGATTACTTAGGAGGTGAATTACCAATTGATAAATACGCTTTTTTGTTTTATTTCACTGATAAGGCATCCTTAAGCGGTGCGTCGGGAGCACTAGAACACTCCTACTCCTCTTTTTATTTTTTACCCGAAGCAGATACCGCAGACTTAGCGCAAGAAATTAGAGATGTATCAGCTCATGAATTTTTTCATATCGTAACGCCTTTAAGTATTCACTCAAAAGAAATTGGTGAATTTGATTTTAATAATCCTCAAATGAGCAAGCATTTATGGTTATACGAAGGTTTAACGGAATATGCAGCACATCATATGCAAGTAAAAAGCGGACTCATTGAATATGATGCTTTTTTTAATGTCCTAGTAAATAAAATGCAAAATGCTCGTGAAAATTATAACGATACTGTTCCTTTTACCATCATGAGTAAATACGCCTTAGATAAATATAAAAAAGAATATACTAATGTTTACGAAAAAGGCGCACTTATTGGCATGTGTTTAGATGTAATGTTGCGCTATTATAGCGCTGGGAAGTATGGAACGCAGGACCTCATGAAAGACTTATCAAAACAATATGGCAAAACCAAATCATTTAATGATGATGATTTATTTAACGACATTGAAAAATTAACCTATAAAGAAATTCGCTACTTTTTAGATAATTACGTTGCAGGTTCAAAACCATTGCCTTACAAAGATATATTTAGTTTAGTTGGCCTTAATTATACTGATAAAAAAAT
>CANHPI010000270.1 GCA_947462425.1 Bacteroidota bacterium | reverse complement strand
TTCACAATACGACATAGATGAAAATGCAAGAATTAATCAGGAATTAGAAAACCATAAAGATGACTATAAAAAAGTAGAAGAAGAATTAGAAAACAATTCAAAAGTGAACAAGCTTCTAGATTTAGAACAAAGAGTTTACGAAGAAAGAATTAATAATTCTTCTGATGAATCAATTAAAATAAATGAAAATAATACTAAAACTACAGCTCAAATAAAAGAGGAATTAAAAAGCACATACAGAAGTGATTATAATCCTGATAATGGATTGTTTTTTGATAATGAGCTCGAAAGCACAGAAAAACAATCTTTCACGCAAAAAAACTATAATTTAGAAGAAGCTACAAATACACCTCAGGCTGAAAACTTTACTAATGAATCAACTAGTCCTAATTATTATGAATCATCGAGAAGTCTATCATTAATTGATAAACTTATTAGAATAGTTGGTTTAGTAATAGGTTGGTTTGTGGCTGGATTTGTTATAAACTTCTTTTTTTATGCTGGAAAACCAGATTCATTAGTTGGCAAGTCAGAAACAGCTAAAAATGTTCACATCATTATAAATATAATTACAGTGATTTTAATTTTAATGATATTTTTTTAAAAACCATTATAAAACAAACACAAATTAAATAGTTACATAATATGAAGATTTTAAATATTATTTTAATAAGTCTATTAGTAATAAGTAGCCAAAACGGTTTTTCTCAAAAATATATTTTTAATAAGCGTATCGAATTTTTACTTTACAAGTCAATTAGTGGAAATGAAGAACATAGAAAAATATCAGAGAAAAATGGTGTTTTTAAGACCGAAATAATCTATTCTAATCAATATAGAGATACTTTATTCATAAACACACCTGACGGAACATTTATAACTCACCATAAGCATAAAAGCAAAGAAATGGAGAAAAATAAAATTTTTGAATATTGGAATGCTTTTTCTTACACACTTGGAGACAGAATATTAGTTTATATAGCACTCGATAAATCTAATATGACATTTATTACTGATGATAAAATAATTACTTATTTAAAAAAATAGCATTAATGTTATTTGCTTATAATATTAACAAACAAATGAGAAAATTACTTCTAGTGCTGATCTTTATTACATTAACATACAGTAATTTGACCTATTCGCAAATTAAAACACAGGCAGAAAAAAACAATGACAATGCAATAAGTTCAATTGTAAGTGGCGACTATAGTAATGCCCTAGAAGAAATAAATAGCGCAATAAAAATAGTCCCAAATAATCCGAATTATTTTTATGTCAGAGGAACAGCCTATCAAAAATTAAACGAATTATTTAAAGCCCTGATTGATTATAAACAAGCACTTAAATTAAATCCAAGACATACTGATGCTATTTTGAAATGTGGGATTGTTTATGGGAAATTAAACGAAAAGAATAAGGCTTGTGAGTATTTTAAATTAGCGTGTACCTATGGAGAGCCTGAAGGGTGTAAGGTAACTAGTAAATTTTGCAATTAAGCAATATGATAACAACAAAATCTAAACGAAAAAAAGCAATTACAGAATCAAACAAGGAGTTTTACATTAATTCCGAGAACGTTGAAATAAACATACATACGCCCTACAAAATCATAATTCAAGAAATACAAAAACTAGGCATAAAAACAAAGGATATTTCAATAGACCAATTATATATAAAGCTTGATGCTTTACTTAAAGAAGAATTTGCAGGTACGATTTGTAGTGTAAGTTATGAAGACCAAATGAGAAATTATTTGAAATTCCATAAAAAGTTAAGGGTTTTGTATTTACAAGCAAATGAAGTGCTATTCAATTTATACGAATATAATGAAAATGCGATGCCTGAAAGAATCAAAAGAATTTTTATAAATCAAATACGATAATTTAATACCATGAAAAACGAGAACAAAATTAAGAAGCTAAAGAAATTAAAAGTAGCAGTAACTAAAGTATTGGAGGATGAATTGTTTAAAATATCACAAGAACAAGCTGACCTTCATTTAGGAATGCAATATTTAACAGGAAAAAAGCAAAATTGAATCGTGCATGGAGAGCAGTATAAACTATTGGGTAGAACATTCCGATTTATTTTTCCATCAAATTTTTATGATTGTGATGGGTACATTATATGCGTTTGCCTTTTTATTTGGAGTTTCTTATAAGACCATAAACATTTACTTCTATTTTGTTTTTTATCCTGCATCTTTTGCTTTATTTCTAAAATCAAATAAAAAATATTATATAATTCTAGCTACATTTTTATTTTTTCTGATTCCGAAAATTGAAAACAAATCTTCCTTTTTTTTTGATCGCTGTGTTGATTTTTTAAATTATAGTGCTAGTTTGTTTGGGTCGAATTATATAAATATGTCAGTATATTTATGTGTTGTGATTCCAATACTATTATATGTTCCTTTTTTAATAATAAGATTTGATTTTAAAACCCTCAAATACATTGGGGCTACACTTTTGGTTATTGGACTTTTATATTTTTTAATCATTTATCCTAATTTTAAAAGTGCAATTCATTTTCTAATGAAGGCTTATCCCTCAAAACAGGCGTTTTAGGACATCTATAGAGAACGATCAGTTCATTATCTATTACACTGATGAATGTGCTTATAGATTGCTTTATTTAGTTCTTTTTGTGTGTTTTACTTCCGCTTGTTTCCCTCTCATAAAGTATAAATTAATAGGATTAAAGAATCTATCTAATGATAAATCGAAAAAGAAATTTAATAGGCGTTTTTGCTTTACTTATGTTAGTTGGCTTGTTTCTAATCTTAAAAGATTTTAATAAGCCATTAGTAGGGAAGATAGATTTAATAGTAGTTAATAAAAGTAAAAGAGAATTGTTAGTTTTTGACACGCAAAAGCGACTTTTAAAAACCTATACTATTTCTTTAGGGTTTTGTCCGAAAGGTAAAAAGTTAACTAAAGGAGATGGGAAAACTCCCGAAGGTATCTATTTTATTAATGATAAAAATTCAAAAAGTATAGCTCACAAAAACTTAGGAATATCTTATCCTAATGAGGAGGATGTTAAAAATTCATTATTGCTTGGAAAGGCAACAGGTGGCGATATTAAGATTCATGGATTGATGAATAAATTATGGTTTATTGGAAAACTTCATCGCCTATTTGATTGGACTAATGGATGTGTAGCGGTAAATAATTCTGAAATGGATGAGTTATTCACTAATGTTCCAATTGGAACTAAAATTATTATAAATCCTTAATAATTAAATAATAATATGAAGGAAGGAAATATACCATATCCAAATTTTAAAATCGAGATAACTACTTTTGGGAAAATTTGTAAATATTCTTGGATTGTAGTAGGTGCAAAAACTGCAACGAAGATGGAGAAAAATGTGTCGTTTGTATATAATAGAAATTACGAAAATAAATTATGATAAATATTGGCTTAAAAAAACATCTCGAATCTCACAGTAAACTCTCGGGGTTCTGTAAAGCTTTCACAAATAGTATTTTTCCTGAATGTGAAATTAAAGTTATAGTTGACGAAACTTATAGGTTTTTCTATGACCAAATCTTGCCTAACTGCATATTAAAAGTGTTTTTAGTTATGGAACGGGATTTAAGTAACGGGGTTAATTTTGGATCGGCAAAGCTTACTGTCAAATGTTATATTGCAAATAAATCGGACAAGAGTTATTTTTATTATGAAGTCAATCCAAAACATTTATCGAGCCAACAATTTATAAATAAACTTAATTTAAATTCCACATTCCTAGAATTTCATATATATTATAATATTATGAATACTTGGAATGTTATCGATGATGAATATTATGATTTTGGCAAAGAGTTTAATGGTAATAACACTCACAAAGTTATAAGCCCACATAGTATTGAATTTAAAAAAAACAACTTTTCCATAATTCCAGCTATAATTAAATATGAAAATAATGACACACGAAACCTTCAAAAGCGATATGATTTTTGCATAATAATCTCATATTCAATACGTGATTTTATATCACAGGATGACCGAGAAGTGGCGGATGTAATTCTTTATTTTGAAAAGTTTAATGTTTTTTCTGGTGACAAAGAAACTAGTCGAAAAATTACAGAAAATAAAGAAGGTAGATTTGGATTTGATGGCAATCGTTTCTCAATTG
>CANHPI010000269.1 GCA_947462425.1 Bacteroidota bacterium | reverse complement strand
TTTAGAAGAAGAATTTATTATTGGCGGTGATGTGTTGTTTTATGGCAGCATTGGCCGTACAGATTTACCTTTAGGAAATCATGAAACATTAATAAAATCAATTAAAGAAAAATTATTGCCCTTGGGAGATAACATGAAAGTTTATAGCGGACACGGAATGCCAACAAGCATTGGTTTTGAAAGATTGAATAATCCATTTTTAACTTAAATAATAATTGCGAATTTTATACGAATATACGAATCTGGGTTTGCAAAGGTGTTTAGGCTCCGCATACCCAGATTCGTATATTCGTAATGATTCGTAATCAAAAAATAACTATTAGAATGCCAAACCATCTCATAAAAGAAAGCAGCCCTTATTTACTTCAACATGCTAATAACCCAGTTAACTGGTATGCGTGGAATGATGAAACTTTAGAATTAGCAAAAAAAGAAAATAAGTTAATCTTGGTAAGCATTGGCTATAGCGCATGTCATTGGTGCCATGTTATGGAACACGAAAGTTTTGAGGACGAGCACGTGGCAAGCATTATGAATCAACATTTTATCAATATAAAAGTTGATAGGGAAGAACGTCCTGATATTGACATGGTATATATGGGAGCCGTGCAATTAATGACAGGGCAAGGTGGCTGGCCCTTAAATTGTTTTGCTTTACCAGATGGAAGACCTGTTTATGGAGGAACTTATTTCCAAAAAAAACAATGGGTAAATGTATTGAGTAATTTAGCCGATTTGTTTGAAAATAATCCAAACAAAGCATACGAGTATGCCGGCAATTTAACTGAAGGACTTGAACAATTAGAAATACCAAAAGAAACTGAAGCTACGCATTTTAATATGCAAACCCTTTATTCATCAGTTCATAAATGGCGACAAGGATTTGACAGGGAACATGGCGGACCTAACAGAGCACCAAAATTTCCACTACCAAATAATTACTTATTTTTATTACATTATAATTATTTTGAAGATGATGTTATTGTAAAAAAACATTTGGATGTAACCTTAACTAAAATGGCCTATGGAGGCATTTACGATCATTTAGGTGGAGGATTTGCCCGTTACAGCACAGATGTAATTTGGAAAGTTCCTCATTTTGAAAAAATGTTATACGACAACGCTCAACTCGTTAGCCTATACTCGCAAGCATATAAACAAACTAAAAATGAATTGTATAAAAAAGTAGTATACGAAACTATTGATTTTGTAAAACGAGAATTGTCAAACGGTGATGGTGGTTTTTATTCTGCGTTAGACGCTGATAGCGAAGGCATAGAGGGAAAATACTATGTTTGGCAAAAAGAAGAATTACATAAATTATTAAAAAATGATTTTGATTTATTTGCAGATTACTATTGCGTAAATGATATTGGATATTGGGAAGATGAGAATTACGTATTGATGCGAGATGCTGATGATTCGATGACAGCTTTAAAACATAACCTATCAGTTACTGAACTTCATAAAAAAATAAATGCATGTAAACATATCTTATTACAAGAACGTGAAAAAAGAGTAAAACCCGGCTTAGACAATAAAGTATTAGCATCTTGGAATGGGCTAATGTGTAAAGCATTAGCAGAAGCTTATTTGGTTTTTGACGAAATGGAATTTAAAGATTTAGCCCTATTAAATGCAAATTATATTTTCTCAAATTATTGTAACGAGAATGGACAAATATTAAGAGTCAAAAATAACAATACCTCTATTACAGGATTTTTAGAAGATTATGCGTTTGTGATTGATGCCTTCATGTTTGTTTATTTAATTACAGCAAACGAAAAATGGCTAATAACTTCAAAAAAGTTAAGCGACTATGCTATTCTCAATTTTTATGATAAGAAACAAAATACATTTTTCTTTACAGATGCTACGCAGGAAAAATTAGTAGTTCGAAAATCTGAATGGAGCGACAATGTGATTCCGGCATCTAGTTCGCAAATGGCAATGAATTTACATAAACTCTCGATTTATTATGATGAGACTAATTATCATGATATCTCGCAAAATCTTTTAAAATCAGTGATTAGAGAGATTGAAAATTATGGGCCGGGTTATAGCAATTGGGCATTGCTTTTATTACAAATTTTAAAACCACAAACCGAAGTAGTAATTGTTGGTAAATCTGTTAATGAAAAATTTACGGCCTTATATAAACAAACACCATCAAATGTGATATTTGCTTTAAGTGATTCAAAATCAGATTTGCCGTTGCTAAAAAACAGATATGTTGAAGAACAAACATTAATTTACATTTGTAAGAATAATAGTTGTTTATTGCCAAGTGAATCAATTAAAGATGCTTTAAAACAAATTGAAGAAAAAAATACATAATATATGGAAAGTGAAATCTAAGATACTCACGGTATTTTTCGTTTTATCAATAGTTACTTTTCACTCATCACTGATATCTCAAACATTAATTCCAACGGCTGAATCTGCTTTTGAAAGTCAGTTACCATTTAATAGTGAATATATAAAGAGTCAAAAAATTAAGTCAATTACTTTTGATATTATTGATAAAAAAGATTTACAAGTTGCTGAAGATAAGGGGCTACTGACTTATTATGAATTTAATGCAAATGGTTTACTCACTCGTTTTTACACTACTTCTATCGTTAAAATAATTCAAAAAGAGTACCACTCTGAACCGGTTTATCGGCATCGTAAAAAAATAAGTAACGGGCATTCGTACACAAAAAATGAATACGTTTATGATACCGTTTCCACTAATTATTTTTATAATGAAAATTCGCTCTTAAAATTAAAACGATATAACGATGGCTCTTATTACGAAAGCTATTACTATGATTATTCAACTGACAGTAAAGTAGAAAAAGAAAAGCGTTGCAAAGAAACCAACGTATCGGAAAATAAAACCGAATTTAAATTAGGTGGTCAATATATTATTAGTGAAGAAAGTTTTAAATACATTAATACAGGTAAAAATCAATACAAAAAAATCTGTATGAATGATGAAGGCAGGTCCTACAAAGAAATTATTTTTACCTCAAATGATAATAAAAAAGCAATTAGTATTAATGAACAGTACACTGTTGCTTGGATTACACAAAATAGTAATTTTGAATACAACGATAAAGGACAATTAACTAAAGCAACTTATAAAAGCAATAGTAACGGCGAACTAGAGCAAATTAGAACTTATGAGTATGATGCTAATGATTGTTTGTTAAATGAAAAACAATTTAAGAATGGGACCTTAATAAATGAAATAAGTTATATTACTGACTCTACAAAAAAAGTAACATCATACATCATTAGAGATCCAAATAATAAGAGCATGAGAATTGTAAAGTTGTTATATCACTACTAATTCTTTTACTTATCTCTATAAATAACTAAGTTTATAATGCCTTTATTTGGCGAACTATTATCGGTTAACGAAACAACAAATGGTTTCCGTTGTCCTTCAAAACAATTATAAACAACAAATCCTTTATCTTCTGTTGGGTTAGGTAATTTTTTTTCGTAATACGTTTTTAAGTCTGTAAATAATCTTGAACTTAAATCCAAATCATTGCAATTAATTTGCACTTCTACTTCATCCAAACTATCTTTTTGTAAATTATACGCTACCGAATAGTTAGTGATGCTATCAATAGTATATTCAAAATACAAATAATCATGGGCCACTTCTGAAGGTTCTTTCGTTTCTGCTTTTGTAATAACATCGGCTTTACTATTTAAGTCAATCCCTCTAATAACACCTTCTTTACTTCTAATAATCTCATCAAGCACTTCACTGTATTCTGGGAATATTCGAGGTTTTTTTTGTTCATCTGCATTAGGATTTTCCTTACAAGAAAAAAAACCTAACGCAATAAACAGTAAACTGTAACAAATAATTTTACTCATAAATTAATTTTCTAATTCTTCGGTTGGTATATGTTGTATTTCTGGACGCATTTGAGGGAACAATAATACATCTTGTATAGATGGTTGATTTGTGAGTAACATGCACAAACGATCGATACCAAAGCCAATACCAGCTGTTGGAGGCATGCCGTATTCTAGGGCACGTAAAAAATCATAATCAATAAACATCGCTTCATGATCGCCACGCTCCATTAATTTTACTTGTTCTTCAAAACGTTCGCGCTGATCAATTGGATCATTTAATTCGGAA
>CANHPI010000268.1 GCA_947462425.1 Bacteroidota bacterium | reverse complement strand
AGACCACAGACGAGATAGCTAAATTAGTGGAACCAATGATTTCATCTAATCGTGTTTTATATAATATGTCGCTTAATAATTTCACTTTTAACTAAGTATCAATGTTATTTTATCACCTTTATTAAATTTTTGTCCGGCATCAATAGATTGTTTTTTTACCGATCCCATTCCAACTAATTTCACATGAAAGCCTGAGTTCTCTAATAAAAAAAGTGCGTCTTTTGCTGACAAGCCATTTAAATTTGGGACAATTCCTTTTTTTAATTGACTTTCTAAATTGTTTGACTGCAATGAAATACGCGTCGAGTCATTTGGATTTCTGGAAACATAAGCATTTTCAATAGCGTTTGACTTGGATGGTAATTTTAAAGCTTTTGATGCAATCATCATTTCGTCATTTTGTGATTTGATACTCGCTGGAGCTTTAGTTAATAAATTTTGTTTGTTATTAATTGGTTCTAAAAAATCGACACTACTAGAATAAACTTTTTCTGCAATTTCTTTAAATACAGGCCCTGCAACCAAGCCTCCATAATAAATACCATTACTTGGTGAATTGATAATAACGATGCAAGTATATAATGGTTTGTCTGCGGGAAAATAACCTACAAAGGATGCCTGATAATCTCGATTTCCAACATCACCATAGGCTGTTTTACCGCTCCCTTTTTTAAAACCTGTTTTTGCAATTTGAGCGGTCCCTGTTTTACCACCTACTTTAAAAGCTGTTATGTTCAATCCTTTTCCTGTTCCATTTTGTACAACTCCTTCAAGCATTTGTTTTGCTTTTTTTACTGTAGATTTTTTTACAATTCGTTCTTCAATAATTTCAGTTGTAAAAGTTTTTACTGTTTTTCCGTTACGTTTAATTTCTTTTTCAAAACGCGGTTTTACCATTTTACCATCGTTAGCAATGGAGTTATATAAAGTTAATGTTTGTAATGGAGTGATTAATGATTCGTAACCATAGCTCATTTGTGGCAATGTAATTCCAGACCAATCTTTACTTTTAGTTTCTTTAATTAATGGATTTGCTTCACCTGGAATTGATAAACCTAGTTTTTCATTTAAGTGAAATGATTTTAGTTTATTAATATACTGTTGTGGATTTTTAGAATAATATTTTGTAATTACTTTTGCTACGGCACAATTTGAAGATACTTCAAAGGCACGTTGTAATGTTAAAACAGGTGATTCAGGGGTGTGAGAATCTTTAATGGTTTTGTTATAATATGTCACTTCCCCATTACCTACATGTATCTTTTCATCCAAGCTAACATCAAACTCATCCATAACAGCTAAATAGGAAGCTAGTTTAAATGTAGATCCTGGCTCTGTTGCATAACCAATTGCATAATTTAAACTTTCTGAATAGTTATATGAACTTGTGTCTTTACCATTACGAGTTAAATTAGCAATTGCTTTTATTTCTCCGGTTTTCACTTCCATTAATATAGCACAGCCATGTGATGCATTATTTTTTAATAATGTTTTTAATAAGGCGTTTTCGGCTACATCTTGTATATTAATATCAAGTGTTGTGTATAAATCACTTCCGTCTTTTGGCTCTACTTCATTTTCATCATTAATAGGCCTCCAAACATCACCGGCAATTTTTTGCATTAATCTTCGGCCACTAATTCCCATTAGTGTAGTATCGTAAGCTCCCTCTAAACCAACAGGTTTAACACCTTCTCTCGACATACCAATTGTACGAGCTGCTAATAATTTAAAAGGACGTTCACGTTTGTTTGTTTGAAGCGTTACTAAACCGCCTCGTTTTCCTTTTTTGAATATAGGAAAGGTTTTAAGTACTTTAAGGTCTTTGTATGGCACATTGCGTTTTAAAACTACATAACGGTCTCCGCTTTTGCGCGCTTTTCTTAAAAGCTTAGTATACTGTTTAGAAGATTTGTCTTTAAATAAATCTGCTAACATAAAACCTAAAGAATCTATTTTGCTTTCAAATAATTTTTTATCAATTGATGGTGCATTTATATCAACAGCAACTTCATAATAAGGAAGTGATGTGGCTAATAAATTTCCGTTGATATCAAAAATATTACCTCTAACAGCTTGTATTTCTTGGATTTGAGTATTAAAAGCTTCTGCCTTTGCTTTCCATTCAGTTCCTTCTTTAAATTGAATAATACACATTTTATAAAAAATAGATATTGCAAATACACAAAGTAGTATGTATACTAAATACGTTTTTGATAATATGTCTTTTTTATTTTCCAATTATATTTTATTTTTTGTTGTTTGAATTTTGTTATTTGAATTATAATTCTTCAAACAACTTAAAACCAACAACTATTTATTTTTAATACTATCCGTTTCAATTTTCATTGGGGCAACAACAGGCTCTTTTAATCCTAATGGTTCAACTGCTTTTGCTACTTCACTTTGTTTGCTTACAAACATTAAATCCGATTTTGAAGAAATGAATTCCGTTCTTAGTTCTTTTATTTGATTCGTTACTTTATTTACCTCTCTAATTTTATCGTCTGCATAATAGCCGTTGGCGATGTATAATATGGCGATTAAACCTAAAAATAAAATGAATGGCACATGTTGTGTTGCTCTATCATCACTTAAAAATGTTCCTCCAAATATTTTAGAAAGACCTTTTGCTAATACCCCTTTTTTTCTAGGCTTAGCTGTCTTAGCTATCACCTGCGGTTCTTCTTGTTCCACAAGTTCTTCTAACTCTTCAAGTTCTTCTGTTTGAGGTATGTTTCTAAATTTATTGGCCACTTTTATTTTGTTGATTGTTGTTGGAGGTTTTTTATTAGATAATTTTCCTCAAACAACTAGAAAACTATAGTTTAATTGCTATTCTTAACTTTGCACTTCTTGCTCTCGAATTAATTTCTATTTCTTCTACACTAGGAACAATTGGTTTTGGTGTTAACGACTTGAAATACTTTGTTATGTTGCCAAATACGATATCTTTTTCTTCTTTCCCATCAATGTTTCCAGATCTAATTAAGTTTTTTACTAATCTATCTTCTAAACTATGGTAACTCATCACTACTAATCTGCCATTTGGTTTTAAAAGAGTAACGCATTGTGTTAAACATTCTTTTAAAGCTTCCATTTCTTGATTTACTTCAATGCGAATAGCTTGATATACTTTTGCTAAATATCTGCTCTCTTCAAATTTTGGAGTACAAGGCTTGATTACAACTTTAAATTGATCAGTTGTTTCAATACTTCCGTTTGCTCTAGCTTCAAAAATTATATTGGCTAATCTAAAAGCGTTATCAACTTCTCCATATTCTCTGAACATTGATGTGAGTTTTTTAACATCATATGTATTTAATACTTTTTTTGCTGTCAAATCAGATTTTTGATTCATGCGCATATCAAGGTCTGCATCAAAACGTATTGAAAAGCCACGTTCACCTTTATCAAACTGATGAGAAGAAACGCCTAAATCACCTAAAATCCCGTCAACTTGGGTAATCCCATATAATTTTAGATAGTTAGAAATATATCTGAAATTATGAGGAATAAAAGTGAGGCGTTTATCAGCAGGAATATTAGCTTTAGCATCTTCATCTTGATCAAACGCAAATAATTTTCCTTTTGCTGAAAGATGTTTTAATATTTCTTTTGAATGCCCACCTCCGCCAAAAGTTAAATCCACATATACGCCATCAGGATTTATTTCAAGACCAGCAATACAAGGTTGTAAAAGAACGGGGATATGATAAGCATTACTCATCATCTCCATCATTAAAGTTTAGGTTACCCAAAACGTCTTCAGCTAATTTCTCGATATCCATTTCCTGAGATAAGAACTGGTCATATAATTTTTTATCCCAAATCTCAATCACGTTGTTACTCCCTAAAACTTTTATGTCGGTTGAAATATCTGCATACTCCACTAATGGTTTTGGAAGTAAAACACGGCCCGTATTATCCGCATCAGCTGCCGTTGCTCCACCAGCAAATTTTCTAACGAACACATCATTTGCTTTTATTAATCGGTTTAGTTTGCTTAATTTTTTATTCAATTTATTCCATTCAGAAATAGGATAAAGCACTAAACATTTTTGATGAAGGTTTCTATTAATTACAAAGCCTTTATCAAACACCTCTTCCAATTGCTTCCTGAGGTTAACAGGAAACATGAAACGCCCTT
>CANHPI010000267.1 GCA_947462425.1 Bacteroidota bacterium | reverse complement strand
TTATTAACTAAAGGTCCAGCGGCATTAATACTAGTAGGTTTAACAGTTACCGTATTTTTTGTGTTAGGACGTTTTAAAAAAATTTCGTCGGTTAAATTCATGACTGTTTTTTTTATGGCTTTTTTAATTACCGGTTTAAGTTGGTTTGCTACCATGTATCTTAAAGGTAACGGACAAGTTATTAAAGAATTTATTGATTACCAGGTTCGCTTGTTTAATACAGAAGATAGTGACCATGGTGGCCCGTTTTTTTATCATTTTGTAGTATTATTAATTGGTTGCTTTCCAGCATCATTATTTTTGATTTTGGCACACAAAAAGTTAAGAGACGATTTGCCTTATCAGTTACACACTAAGCGTTGGATGATGAGTTTGTTTTGGGTAGTACTGATTTTATTTTCAATTGTACAAACCAAAATAGTTCATTATTCATCATTATGTTATTTTCCATTAACCTATTTAGCAACCTATGGAATTCAAAAATTAATGGCGGGACAATACCAATGGAAAAAATGGTTTCATATTTTGTTTATTGTAATTAGTTCATTGTTAGGTATAGTTTTTTTATTAGTTGGTTGTGTTCCATTTTTAAAACCATGGGTTATTGCTAGTAATCTTATTGCAGACAAATTTGCTGTTGAAAATTTAAAAGCTAATGTATACTGGAGTGGCTACGAGTGGATAATTGGCTTAGCATTTTTAGCTTTGTCTTATTTTAGTTTATCGAAAATTAAATCAGGGAATTTTAAATTTATTTATCTATTATTCTTTGGTTCTTTGTTAACCGTTTATAGCTTAATTATGATTGTTGCTCCCAAGGTAGAACAGTATTCGCAACGTGCCGCTATTGAGTTTTATAAGCAATGTGCCAAACATCATTTTAATGTTGAAACAATTGGATTAAAAAGTTATGCCACTTTGTTTTATGGAGAACTAGAGCCTACGTTTAAAAATGATAGCTCCTTTAATAATTATGTTTTTCTTAAAAGAGATGAATTTGAATCGAGAAATATTAATGTTGAAATTTCTTATGGTTTAATTCGTTCACATTGGATGAAGGATGTAACAACTAATAAGCCATCTTGCTTTGTTGCTAAAATAACGGATGAGGAAGGTATAAAAAGAGATTGCCCTTTTCTAAAAGAATTATACAGGAAAAATGGGTTTATTTTTTACATCAAAGAAAATGATAAAAAGTAGGTTAGCGTTTGGATATTTTATTGCCGGTTCCTCTTTGTCTGTTACACTTAAAACGTTTCATTGTTTGATCTCGTAATTTACTATGTTTGGTTTTACGCGAAGTCATGCGTTTTCGCCACATTTTAAAACTTGACGGTAACGAGTTTTTTCTCATAAACTCAATTACATCCTTTTCCTTCAATCCAAACTGAAATTCAATAGCCTCAAAAGGAGTTCTGTCTTCCCAAGCCATTTCAATAATGCGGTTAATATCCCTTTCGGTAAATGGTAAAACTATTTTTTTATCTAAAATTTTGGCTTCTTGTATTTCTAAGTAAGCCATTGGCGAAGGAAGGTCGCTATAATAACACATTAAATTATTTGTAACCATACTATTCGTTTCTTTTTTTGCTTGAGCTTTTTTAATTTAAAAACCAAATGGAACCATTTAATATGCTTGCAAAACTTACCCATAATAAATAAGGTATTTGCAATAGTGCGGCAGTTTTATTGATTTCAAAATAAAGAATAATCATCATTACAATGCTTACCCAAATAAATATAATTTCGATAAAGGCAAGCCCTAATAATTGAAATTTAAAAAACAGAAAACTCCAGCAAAAATTTAAAAATAATTGAGTGTAAAAAATTATAATTGCTTTTTTTCGTAATTCAGTTTTTGGCGATTGAAGAATCATATAAAATGATATTCCCATTAAAATGTATAAACAAGTCCAAACCGGACCAAATAAATAGTTAGGAGGATTAAATGTTGGTTTTGTTAAATCTACATACCAAGTATCAATGCTGCTTGCAGTAGCTATGCCGCTAATGGCACCAATTAATAAGGGAATGGTAATGCAAAGTGTTAATTTTAGTATGTTTTTCATTTGGTTAAATTATCATATTTTTTTTCAAACAACTTTAAGGAGTCATCTGTTTATTAATGTTATTGTAATTAGCTATTACATAAAAGCAATTTAAAAGTTTTATTTAAACGTTATTTTTCAATATATGCTAATTTGGCATTTGTTGATTCTGTATTTGGTTTAGCATAAGTTAATCTAGCCAATCGGTTTGTAGAATGATAACTATCAAGACCACTACATGTTATAGATTTTGCTTTCTCAATATCCAAAAAGCCATCTTCGCATAAGCAATTGTTTGGAAAATACACTTGATTAATTTGGCCAATCACTAAAACGGTATTATTAGTGGTAATATTTATTCGTTCTTTAAATTGTACACCTAATTGGATATGGCTTTCTTTTACAAAAGGTGCTTTAAAACCTAATTTATAATCGGCAGTTAATTGAGTAGCATCAAATTCGGAAATTTCTTTAGCATAACGTGCCGAGGTTTGATGAGCTTGTTGGTATATTTTTTCGTTGATATGGTTAATGGTATAAAATCCAGTTTCCATAATATTTGAAAGCGTATGTCGGTCAACCGAATCAGGTCTGGATATAAAACCTATATAAGGCGGATTTGCACCAATATGTATCAAGGAATTAAATATGGCTAAATTAGTTTGTTTTTCATGATTAGCTGTTCCAATAAGCGCTAAACTTTTAAAGCCAGATAATGAATTTACAAAAGCAGCTCTATAACGCTGTTCTAATCCCATTAAATCAACAAACGATAAATAACGTTGTGTAGTGTTTTCCATAGTTTAAACTTTTAAAGTAGACATTCCACCATCAACATGAAGTATTTGTCCGGTAATCCATGATGAATTAACGGATAATAAAAACTCTACCATATTAGCTAAATCATCTGCTGAACCTATACGTTTTAATGGATGACGATTATTACTTGCTTCTAATTTCTCGGGAGTATTTATTAACTTATCTGCCAAGGGAGTATTTGTTAAAGAAGGAGCTACGCAGTTAACTCTTATTTTAGGAGAAAACTCTGCCGCTAATGATTTAGTTAAGCCTTCAATAGCACCTTTGCTTATAGCTACAGATGAATGAAAAGGCATGCCCATTTGAACAGCTATTGTGCTAAACAAAACTATAGAAGCATTTTTTGATAACTGTAAGTTAGAATTATATGCTTGTATGCATTTAATTGCTCCAAGTACATTTAACTCAAAATCATTCTTATAGTCTTGCTGTTTAATTGCTCTAAATGGTTTTAAGCTGATGGAACCTGGGCAATATACTATTCCATCAATAGCGCCTTCTATTTTAGGCAACTCAGTGTCTGATAATATATCGTGAGTGTAATGCTGCGTGTGTATTAAATCGGTTGTAGTTCTTGAAATAGAAATTACTTGCTCATTTTGTGAAGTTAATTTTTGAGCGAGTGCTTTTCCTATGCCGGATGTTGCACCAATTATAAGAGTTGTTTTCATATTATTTAAACAAAAAAAATCTATTTTTGTTTAAGTCGAGTTTGTTTTAATTTTATATCATAAATTTGAAATACTATTTTTAGGACAAAGAGATAAGTTTAAATAAGGGTTTCAAAATAATTAATATGATAATAGATTTAAGAAGCGATACAGTTACAAAGCCTACTAAAGCAATGTTAGAGATGATGTTTGATGCAGCAGTTGGCGATGATGTGTTTAACGAAGACCCGACAGTTTTGGCGTTAGAAGAAAAAACTGCTAAATTATTTGGTAAGGAATCTGCTTTGTTTTGTCCTAGCGGCACTATGACTAACCAAATTGCAATAAAGTGTCACACGCAACCGGGCGATGAATTAATTTGTGATGTAAATTCGCATATTTATAATTACGAAGGTGGTGGAATATCATCTAACTCTGGTGTACAAGCAAAATTGGTACAAGGTGATAGAGGTAGAATAACTGCCAAACATATTGAAGATAACATTAATGCCGATTACGACTGGCTCACTCGCACATCTTTAGTCTGTTTGGAAAATACAGTGAATAGAGCAGGAGGGAGCTTTTATGATTTAGAAACCATTAAACAAATTAAAGTAGTTTGTGAAAAAAATAAGTTGCCATTGCATTTAGATGGAGCCCGAATTTTTAATGCCATTTTAGAAAATAATTATTCTGCAACTGATATTGGAAG
>CANHPI010000266.1 GCA_947462425.1 Bacteroidota bacterium | reverse complement strand
TCTTTGCAGTATTTTGATTGGTTGTTTAGTTTAAAACAACTAGCTTTAAATAACTACTTTATGGAGTTAGCAAAGCTAAGATTAATTGGTATTGAATCGCTAGCAAACATTGGTGAGCGTGCTGCAATGGATACTGTAGAAGCCGCTATTTTGTATCAATCTCGTTTGTTAGATTTTCAATCAGCCAACATTGAAATTCAAAAACAAACCAACGAATTGGCGATGTATAATTGGCAAACAAATTCACCTTCGGTTAAAGAATTTTATAAACCATCAGATAGTTTGGATTTATATTTCGAGAAAGCTAAAAATAGTATTGTAAAGCTGCTGTATCAGGATTCGACAAATAACCCAGTAATTGATAAGTATAATTCATTTCAAAAAGTACTGGCTATTGATGCTCGATTAAAGAAAGAGATGATTAAGCCTAAATTGAATGTGAATTATAATTTATTGTCTTACAATCCAAATTCTTTCAGTCCAGTTTATACACAAAATAATTATAAATGGGGGGCAGATTTATCTTTTCCTTTATTACTTCGTAGATCGAGGAACGAGTATAAAATGGCAAAAGTGAATTTTCAAAGTAATTCGTACGAATTGGCTAATAAGAGTAACGAATTTGATTTTAAATTAAATGCGCTAAAGCAAACTATTTCAATTTTATCTGAACAGTTACAAAATGCCGAGCGATCAGTAAGGTATAATAAACAATTAGTAGAAGCAGAAAAATTAAAGTTTAATAATGGAGAAAGTTCTTTATTTATATTAAATGCTCGCGAAAATAAATGGTTAGAGTCTGAATTAAAATTTGCCGAATACAAATTTAAATTCATCAAAACTTTGATTTCTATTGTGTATTTAAAAGGAACTTTAAATTATCAGTTTTAGCGTTAATAATTATCGCACCAACTAAAATGTTGGTTAATAATATTATTTTTTTCTTTTTTGATATAATTCAAAAAAGCACTGGCAACTGGCGAATGATTTTTGTTTTTCATCCAGATTAAATTCCAGTTTGACTTAATTGGAAAGTTTTTAAACGGAATAATTTGTAGTTCTTTTTGAACGAGTTCATTTTTTAGCCCTATTAGTGGCATAATTGAATATCCAATACCTGAAATTACTGCCTGTTTTACAGCTTCATTCGAAGTAAGTTCCATTTTTTTATTTACAGGTAAATTATTTTTTTCAATAAATCGCTCCATTACTAACCTTGTTCCTGAGCCTTTTTCTCTATAAATTAATTGGATTTCATCAAATATAGATTTGTCATAAGACTTTAATTTGAACTTCCGTTCATTGTTTCCAATCAAATAGAGTTTATTTTGCATTAGTTCAACTTTGTCGATAGCCAATTTTTCTGGTAAAACAGATACTAAAGAAAAATCAACTTCATTGTTTTCTAAACTGTCAATGACTTTGCTTTTATTTGTAACATCTAAAAGTAATTCTATTTCAGGATGCTGTTTAATGAAACCAGACAAAAAGTATGGCATAATGTACTTACCTGTTGAAACAATAGAAATCTTCAATCTACCACTTAATTGACCTTTAAATGCCGTTGTTTTGTAATTAATGGCGTACACTTCATTTAAAATATTTTCAGCTGCCAAAGCAATTTCTTTTCCAAAATCAGTAATAAACAATTTTCTTCCAACAACTTCAGTAAGTGGTATTTGAAATTGATTTTGGAAGTTCTTTAGTTGAATAGAAACTGCTGGTTGCGTTAAAAATAACTCTTCGGCAGCTTTAGTAATACTTTTTGTTTGAGATATTTTAAAAAATATATGTAATTGATTTAATGTATAGTTCATAAAATAATTTTATAGATATTATAACAAATATAAATAAAAATTTATGTATTTAAGCTAGTAATTTTGGTAGTGGAATCATACGTAATATTACCACTACAAATTAAAAAACAAATATTTTGCTTATGAAATAGCCATGTTTACTAAAACATAATTGTGAAGAAATCAACGAAACGATAAAAACAACAATAAACAAAAATTGAGTTAAATAAAATAAAGATAAACTGGCTAAACCATCCCGAATCAAGTTCGGGACAAGTTATGACAATTAAAAACAATAAATACTTATATATGAAAACTTCAAAAAAAATTTCAAAAATTAACAGCAAAAATAAAATCCTTTTAATTTTTGCGTCTTTAGCATTTATAGTATTCGCAAGTTCAATTCTTTTTCATGTAACACCCCTAAAATTAATAATTGATATATCTGACTTTGCAGTGCATCATTATTTTATAAGTGGTTTTATAGCCATTGTATTATTTGCAATTTGTATTAAGCAGTACTTTTTTAATACAGATATTGTTAATGAATTACGCAGCGAAAAGAAATTAAGGCATGATCTTAAAATAAAAAAAAGAAAACTTAGGGTTCAAAATTTTAGAAACAATCTTAATTTAAAATTGGAAGTATTAAAACGAAAAATATATACAAAAAACAATATTTCAGTTTCTAAATAAGAAATAAAAAAAATTAATTAAAATCTCAAAAAAAAATGAATCTAAAATTATAGAATACACGTCATAGAATTTTAAAATAATTTAAAACATACTGATTCAAAATCCAAAAAAATAACCTATGAGTAAAATAAGTACATTCAAGCTCGTAGAAGGTCAATTTACGCCTTCAGATTCAATAAACATTTTATTTGCATTATTTAATAGCAAAATTAATTTTCATCAACTAGAATCATTTAAAATTCAAGAAAGAAACATTAACAATAAAAGTTTTCTTCAACATGAAAATAGAATAGTTGAATTAAAGGAGGCTTATTTATTAATGCAAACAATCGCAAAAAAAGCTTCAGATGAAAATATGGATTTAGAAATACAGGGTAATCTTCAAATTAAAGCTATAAAAAGAGATCGTAAATAAATGATAGTAGTTGATATTATACAAAGTGATGAAGCTACGGCTATTCAAATATCAAAATATCTAATCGATAATAAATATGCATTACAAACCCATATTGATAAAAACACATTATTGCAATCAGGAAAGAAATTAAAAACAATCAGGTTGTTTTTTATCACAAAAGCTCTATTATTTGATATCATCCACAATGAAGTGAAAGATAAATTTGAAAAAATAGAATTGTTGATTTATGCTACACCTGTTAGTCATATTAGCAAAGATTTTGCCGAAAAATTAAGATTGAATTTAAAGGCTGTATAATAATAAAATTTTTTTGTTTTTATTTTTTTATTGTTCAGCTTTTTATCAATCAGAGAAATAAAAACTAATTTTATATGTTTGATCAAAGAACTCTATTAATTGTTACAAAACATCAAAAAGAAAAAATAATCACACCACTATTTAAGAAAGCATTTAATATAACCTGCAAAGTTTCTAGCGATTTTGATACGGACTTGCTGGGAACTTTTACTGGAGAAATAGAACGGACAGATAATCCATATTCTACACTTCGCAATAAATGTTTACAAGGCATGAAAGCTGAAAATTCAGATTTAGCAGTTGCTAGCGAAGGTTCATTTGGCCCTCACCCTCAGTTATATTTTGCTCCTGCTGACCATGAAATTGCAATTTTTATCGACCTGAAAAATAACATTGAAATTGCAGCTAGTGAAACTAGTATGAAAACAAATTTTAATGGGCGCTTAGTAAAATCTTTTAATGATTTATTATCCTTTGCTGAGGAATGTAATTTCCCATCACATGCTATCATACTTAGAAAAGACCAACAATGTAAAGCACCTATTTTTAAAGGAATTACTACTATTGAATCCTTAAATAAAGCTTATGAATTTTTAATACAAAAATATAATAGTGTATTTGCAGAAACCGATATGCGAGCCATGTATAATCCCAGCAGAATGTTGGTGATAGAAAAAGTATTTAAAAATCTTATTAAAAAAATAAATTCTTGTTGCCCTCAATGTAAAACAATTGGATTTGATATTATGGAAGTTAAAAAAGGATTACCCTGCATGAATTGTGGCTTTAAAACTAAATCAGTTTTAGCATATAATTATCAGTGTAAAAAATGTAATTATATAGAAGAGCGACGCCATCCAAATGGTATTTTTTTTGAAGATGCAATGTATTGCGATATCTGTAATCCCTAAAGTGCTATGCGAAGAGTAATAATAAAGAATGCTACAATTGTAAATGAAGGTGAAACTTTTGTTGCTGATGTGTTAATAGTAAATAATAGAATTGAAAAAATTGCTAATACAATAGATGCCACTT
>CANHPI010000265.1 GCA_947462425.1 Bacteroidota bacterium | reverse complement strand
GCGCCATTGACTGTGCCCTTTATTGCAGTGACTTTCGGATGGCAATGGGCTTTTATCCTAACTGGTATTTTAGGATTTTTTTGGTTGATTTTTTGGCAAAAATATTATCATACGCCTGCCTTACATCCTAAAATCACTCCAGAGGAATTGGCGTATATCAATAGCGATATCGAACCAGTTGCAATGAATGAAGCACCTAAGGCAGAGAAAAAATATACCTGGGGCATGTTATTGGGCTATAAACAAACTTGGGCCTTTTCTATAGGTAAATTATTGACTGATCCAATTTGGTGGTTTTACCTTTTCTGGTTACCTGATTTTTTGGAAAGTCAGTATGGTTTAAAAGGCACACAAATTGCTTTACCCGTTGCAACAGTGTATACCTTGTCTGTCATTGGCAGTGTAGGGGGAGGATGGGTTCCTTTAAAATTAATCAGTAAAAACTGGTCTGTGTTTCGTGCAAGGAAGACATCTATGTTAATCTATGCTTTTTTAGTATTACCAATTTTATTTGCACAGTATCTTGGCTCTATTGATATGTGGTTGGCAGTATT
Organism: Bacteroidota bacterium; assembly: GCA_947462425.1. The sequence goes on along the minus strand of CANHPI010000265.1, from coordinate 3,689 downwards.
GGTTATTGGTATTGCTGCTGCTGCACACCAGGCTTGGAGTGCTAATATATTTACAACCGTAAGTGATATGTTCCCTAAACATACTGTAGGCTCTGTAACGGGCATCGGAGGCATGTTTGGAGCAATAGGAGGTATCTTATTATCCTTATTGGTACAAAAGAATTTGTTTGTGTATTATCGATCTATCAACCAAATAGAAGTGGCTTATTATATCATGTTTGCTGTATGTGCACTTTCCTATCTGTTAGCATGGTTGATCATGCACATATTGGTTCCAAAAGTGAATGTGATAGAAGACTAAAAAATAGTGTATGATCTTAAGATCATACACTATTTAATCAATTAACCAAATAAGTGGATTTCTAACAGGTAAGTTTCTTATGACTTCTTCGTTGGTTGGGAAATGGTTTAATTTTTCCCAGGTCTTAAGCCATTCTACTTCATTGTAATTGACATAGCCAAACAATAAAAACGGAGCAGCCACAGGCCATTCATCCCAATACATTACGTCTTTTGAATAGGGCCAACTTTTTTTATCTTGAATATATGGGTACAAGAACTGTATACTCTTTTTTAGAGAAGGGTCTTTGATTTTATGTATATGTGCGATAGTCATTACAGCATCTAAGTTAAAAATCGAATACCCATAAGGTTTGGTACGTTTTAATTCTAAAGGGAAAGCACCTTGTTCATCCATTTGATTCGGTATAATCACATTTGTAAATCGATTCTTGCAATCATTTAACAAGGAACTGTCATTTACTAAATCTGCAAATGCGCTTACCTGCATTACCCAACAAGTTCCATGATTATTTTTTGCGTTCCTTTCATCAATTCCATAAGGATGGGTAGTGACCCATTTTAAATAGTTACTAAACCATTGATGAATTTGGAGGCGATCAGACTGTGGTATTAAATTTGTTTTTTCTAAAATCTGAATACTTTTAGCAACTTCAATCATCTGAATCATATCTATAATTCCAATGCCTCTTCCAGTAACCTTGCCTTTAATTGCTTGTGCATACAATAAACTAGGGTTCATCAAAGTATTTGTATCTACAAACCAAGCTTTAAGATGTTTGATAGCTTGATGAGCATACATTGTCTTACCAGTTAATAAATAAGCAGAGGTTTGATTGGCTACAATTCTACTAAAACGGATCATCGCTTTTCTGTGCGCAGTAAAATTATCAGGATTCGTTAGACCATCTTTTTGAATATAAGGTCCAGTTGGATTACTTGAGTCAGGCCACCAATAGTCACCTTCGGAGAAAAAATCGTGTTTGCCGCCTGCTGAACGTTCACTCTGAAAACTGGTGACTGTAATTGGTTTTGCAGTCAGGTTGTTTTTAGCCTCCAATAAAATATTTTTTTTTAATAAACTACTTACGCTTTCATATAAGGGGGATTGACCAAAACAAGTGGTTGCAAAAAGGAATAAGAAAAAAGTAATTATTTTTTTCAAGGCTTACTATTTAAAGGTTACATAGTCATTTTTAAGAATTGTACCACTTTGTTCTATTTTGTTTTTTATTAGAAAATGAGCCGCCCTCACTTCATCTTTGTATTCAATGATTTTGCTGGTAGGATTACAATTATTAAAATTATTATTTTTAATCATGGATTCTTGAACACCATTTAGTAAAATGAAAGGGAGATTACCAGACACTATTTGATTAAATTGATTGTTTTCTATTTGAACAAGCGGTCCCAAAGTACTTTCGTCTTTCCCGCTTCTTAGTATTGTCAGTAAACTGCCATTATGATTTGAGATGGCATTATTTGACATCTTCATTTTCTCGACATTATAATAACCTTTTTTATCCGATTCTTCATTTAGACTAAAAAGCATACCCTTGCCGTTAGACCAAATACAGTTGCTTATAACAATACTATCCAATAAGCTAAATTTAGCAGCCTTAAAAAATGTGCCATTTAAATTCAAGACAGTAGATTGCTGCATGATGAAATTAGAATGATTGCTGGTACCCGAAGTATCACTAGTAATGAAGGTTTTAGCCTTTAAGTCGTTTAAATTAAGAGTTAAGTTTTTTATTTGAAGACTTTTACCTCCTTGTATCTCAAATAAATGGGCTAATTCATTATTGCTTTTAAAATTGATAGGCTGCTTAATTGTTGTTTTAAAAATTACATTTTCTTTTAATGGAATACTTGCGTCAAAAGAATAGGTAGTATTTGTAAGGTTAATCGTTAAATTATTTTTTTTGTATTTTTTGAATACATTTGAAATTTCTTCGGCGTTATTACAATCAACAGTAATAGCAATTGCTTCTTTATTGCTGTTACCATACCATTTTGCACCAGAATTTGAATATGCATTATCTATTACTTGTTGGTAGTTCCCTTTGGATACATAACCAGTTGTTGATGAAAAATTTTTATCTGTTGCTGCAATCAACATATTTTTAATAGAATCAGTCATTAAATTTGAGGTATTTACGATTGTTTTTGGAATGGATACAACACCATTTTGCTCTAATTGTATATTTGCTTTTTTAAAGCCGTTCATCAAATTTTTGTTGACTTCATTATTAACCAAATTGTTTGAAAACTGAATACCACTAATATCATCATAGACATGGTATATAGTTGTATCTAATTTGGTGTAAAATAAGTTATTTAAAAATTGAACATTATTTGGTTGCAGGCTTCTTTCCTCACTTTTGCCTTCACAAAAACTAATTGGACTACAATCAAAAAAACTATTATTAGCTATAATCGCATCTGACACAGCTACATAACGATTTGCTGGTGAATTAGGCACCCCATTCATAATTGAAAGCGGAGATCTAAAATCCACACCTTTACATTTATAAAAGAAATTATTAACTATCACTTGTCCTTTATTGATGACTCTAACCCCGCCAGTTCCTTTTTTATCATTGCCTAAGAAGACATTATTCGCAATGGTATTATAATTACCATGTCTTAATACTACAGCACCTTGACATTCTTTAAATAAATTTTTTCTTACGATGTTTTGACAAGATTTGATAGAAATAATTTCAGTTTCACCATCACATTTTTCAAAAAAATTATCCTCAATGATTGTATTAGAATTAAATTCACAATGCTCTGAAACACCTACTCTTATTATCTCACCACCATTAGAAGCTAAAGGTGTTCTGAATCCAAAATAGTTATGATCTATAGAATGAAAATTTGTTCTGCTGCGGTCGTCTTCTAGAATAACAGCAAGTAAAACGCCAATATTCTTCTTATTTAAAAAACTACAATGATCAATTCGATTGTTTTTACCATACATGGCAACCCAGTAATTTTCATCTAATCTTTTTGGGTTATTAAAATCATTAATAACTGTATTGGTCACCCTGCAATTGTTTGCAATCTTTTGTTTATTAATACTAAATTTAATCACAGCATCTACGCCTGAATATCCATTTGTAAAGTACAATCCGTCTACTATTAAATAGGAACCTCCTAACAATAATTTAGAATTACCTGTTATTACCACTTTCCCTTGCGACTCGGCTTTAAATACGATAGGGTTATTTTTCACCCCGATTGCGTCTAATTGGATGGTTATGTTTTTCCATTCACCATTCTTTAATACAATTGTATCTCCCGGCTTTGCATTTTTATTGGCCAAATCAAGCTCATTGATATTTGATACTAGTTTGTTTGTCGCCAGTAGGTTTAAATAGATT
>CANHPI010000264.1 GCA_947462425.1 Bacteroidota bacterium | reverse complement strand
CAGCTACTCGTATTGATGTGCGTACCATTGTGAAACAAGAAATGCAGGATTTAATTGATGAGTTAAATGCGAGTTTCACGATTAAAGTGGATGAATTGCCTAAAACCAAATCTCCAACCGGTTTATTATTACAGTTAGTTCGTTTAAATAAAGTAATTGAAACCAAATTACCGAATGGAAATAAAGTTTACACTTCCGGAGATTATCGAAATGTATCTGATGCAGAGAAGTTCTGTCGAGATTACCAAACATCTGGTTTTAAAAAGGCCCGTGTTGTTAAAAAAGCCTCTGTTAAAAAAGGTAACTAAAGTTATTTAACGTCAATTGCTTATCTTTGAGGTCTAATACAAATACAAACTTTTATAATCTCTTATTCAATGTCTTTATATTCTAGTATTTCCTATCTTATAAAATCGCCTTCTGACTATCAATACATTCCATTTAAAAATTCATTTCAACCCTATCTCCTTTTAGTTTTAGTTGCCATTGGATTATATGTAAATACCTTCAATCATGAAGTGGCTTATGATGATGAAATTGTATTACATAAAAATGAATTTGTGATGCAAGGCTTTAAGGGTATTCCTGCTTTGTTAACTCATGATAGTTATTATAGTTATTATAAGCAAATGGGTACCGTAAATAGTTTGCCCGGAGGTCGTTATCGTCCATTATCCTTGGTTTCATTTGCTTTAGAACAACAATTCATTGGCATTATTCCGGATGGCATAGTTCGCGCAGATAGTTGGGATATAAACCGTAATGGATTAAAAGACCTTAAAGAAGATACAAATGGAGATGGATTGTTTACTGATTATGATTTCTGGGTTAAAGGATCAGGTTTTAGGCATGTAGTCAATGTTCTATTATATGCTTTATTAATTGGTTTAATCTATCGTGTTTTAATCACCTATATTTTTCCGAATATGAAAGACATGGTTTTTTGCTCTGTGTTATTATTTGCGGTTCATCCTTTACATACTGAGGTAGTATCGAACATAAAAAGTCGCGATGAAATTTTGTCATTATTGTTTATTTTTTTGACCTTATCTTACGCATTAAAATATATCAAGAGTTTTCAACGTAAAGATTTATTGTGGACTTCCTTCTACATGTTATTGGCATTGCTTAGTAAAGAATATGCTTTGTTGTTATTTGTCATGATTCCGGCTATCCTGTTTGTATTTTACAGAGAAAATTTAGATTTAAAAGAGTCTGGTTTTTGGATATTATCTTTGTTTGTTTTGTTAGCCTCTGTAGCTTTGGTTAAATTTTTTAATGCAGGTACTTTGGTTGCAACACCAGTTTTATTTTTGTTTGGAGGTTATTATTTTTCAAAACGTTCCAATAAAGCATCTACCCGTTTAATGTTTGCTTTAGGTTCGGCTTTGATTTTCTATTTATCTTTCCGTTTTTCGGCCACCACTCATCAAGTTGAAAATGCAACTTTTGGAGGAGACATTATTGCTAATCCTTATCTGTTTGCTACTTCTGAGCAGATGTGGGCTAGTAAAATAGCTATTTGGTTAAAATACTTGCAATTGTTTTTTGTTCCTGACACGCTTTTAGTAGATTATTCATTTCGAACCATACCTTATTCAACATTTTCATCAATTAGTGTATGGATAAGCATATTGATGTATTTGGTGTTAATTTTTTCTTTAGTCTATACATTTTTTAAAAGAAACTTATTATTTTTTGGTCTCATGTTATTAATTGGTTTTTTTCTTCCTATAGCCAATGTGTTTATTGATATTGGTGCCACTATGGGAGAACGTTTATTTTTTCATTCATCATTAGGTGTTTGTATAATCTTAGTTATGTTTGTTTTTAAAATTATTGAAAAATGGAAATCATTACATAAATCAATTATTTTTATTTTATTGTTTTTAATTTTTTTCCAAAATGGTATTTACGCGATTTTAACCATTAAACGAAATCCAGATTGGAAAAGCAACATCATCTTATTTATACACGATCAGGAAAAGGCTGTTGATAATATTAATCTGATATATGGCGCTTCATCATCTTATTACTTAATGTCTTTATTACCCAAAAATCGCGCCTTTAAAAAACAATATCTTCTAAAAGCAAACGATTTATGTAATTTGGGATTAAAAATTTATCCAAAACATGCTCAGTTGTTTTTAAACAAAGCCGTTAATTTTTATGCCCTAGGCGAATTGGATAGTTGTTTAAATGTAACGGATATGGCATTAAAGTTATCAGCGTCTTTGCTATATGTTCAAAAAATTCGTTCAAGATTAAGCGATCGTTACATGTATTTGGGAGTAGAGGCCTTTCAAAAAAACGATTTAAAAAAAGGAATGCAATATTTAGTTAAATCACTTGCAGCAGATAAAACGAATGATAAAGCTTGGAATAATATGGGTAAGGCCCTTTACGATGCAGGAGCGAAAGATAAAGCTTTGGTATGTTTTCAATCGGCGTTAAAAATTAATCCAAGAAATCAAGTTTCTCAGGCAGGGATTAAAAAAATTCAATCTGAGACAAATCCTTAGTTAATTAATGTTAGTCTATATAATATCTTATTTAAGGGTACTACGTACTTCTTTGGTTCAATTTATGAAAGAACCGAGTGGTTTGGTTTTAATCCCATCACTTAAAAAATATTTGGTATTTCTATGCATTACATCTATTTCGACTTTAGTTTTTTTAAACACCTTGGGCCATCAATTTTCTGATGATGATGTGATGATAATACAGAAAAATGATGATGTATTGAGGGGAATTTCAGGTATTTCACCCATTTTAACAAATAATTCATTTAATAGTTTTAATCGACATGTTTCTACATCTCAGCATTTATTAGACGCTAGTTATAGGCCTTTATCATTGATTTCTTTTGCTGTTGAACAACAGTTTGCAGGGACTAAACCGGAAAATGTTCCGATACAGTTTGCGTGGGATGTGAATCAAAATGGGCAAGTTGAGCCTGATGAAGACATCAATGAAGATCATGTTTTTAGTCAAGATGATTTTTTTGCTAGAGCTATTGGATGGCGTCATTTTACCAATATTTTGTGTTTCACGTTGTGTGTTTCACTCATTTATGTGTTTTTTTCTAAGTATGTACCTTCCATTAAACCCGATGTTTTATTTGTAGCGTGCTTGTTATTTGCTTTACATCCCATTCATACCGAAGTGGTAGCCACCATTAGTGGTCGAGATCAATTATTTTCATTAAGTTTCATGCTATTTACTTTGATATTCGCTTGTCGTTATCTTAGTAGTTATCGGAAAATGGATTTAACAGTTTTTGGAATTTGCTTTTTGTTGGCATTACTTAGTAAGGAGTATGCACTCACGCTTTTTTTAATTTTCCCTTTATTTGTTTATGTATTTAGACCTAACTATTTGGTGAATGCAACGATTAAAACATGGTTTTATTTAATACTCGTAGCTCTTGTGTCGCTGTCTGTTTATTTGTATGCAAGATCGTTTATGATGTCTTCAATCAACCAAGTTGTTACAGCGCAAATGAATAGGATAACCAGTCCATTTTTTATGTCAACAGAGTCACAGCAATGGGCCACTAAGTGTGTAATTTTATTGAATTATATCAAATTAATGTTTCTACCATATCCATTAATTTCTGATTATTCATTCCATTCGATTGATTTCTACGACTCTGCCTCTGTTGAAACCTTATTATCCATAGGTTTCTTATCATTACTTTTATTCACAATAATTTATGCCTTATGGAAAAGAAAACCAATAGCGTTTCCATTGATTCTAATATTGGTATGGTTATTACCTGAGTCTAATTTATTTAATCAATCAAGCTCTTTAATGTCTGAAAGAGCTATATTTCATGCCTCACTTGGTTTTTGCTTTTTATTAGCTTGGCCTTTAAATATATTTCTATCAGCTGATCATCCAATTGCAAAGTCTGGTTTATTTGCAATACGAGCTTTTATTTTATTAATAGCAATAGGTGCTTTCTTAACGAGTTTTGTCCGTAACCGTGATTTTGAAACTAATCAAAGTTTGATGTTCGCCGATTTACCGAAGGCACCGGATAATGTGAGACTTTTGAGTGGTGTAGCGAATACATATTATGAAAAAGCAACGAATCTTAAAAACAAAAAAGAACAAAGGCAGTTAGTGGAGAAAAGTAATGCTCTAATTCGCAAAGGCCTTTGTTTAGATAAAGGTTACGTTCCTTTTTATCAAACCTTATCTTTAAATCATTATTTAATTAAACAGTATGATAGTTCTGAGAGGAT
>CANHPI010000263.1 GCA_947462425.1 Bacteroidota bacterium | reverse complement strand
TTGGCAAAAATGAGTTTACTAAAAATATACCAATCATTTTTCTTTCGGCGCTTGGCTCAGATAAGGAAAAGGTATTACAAGGAATGGATTCGGGAGCTATTGATTTTTTAGCAAAGCCGGTTGATCCCCCGCTTATAAAAGCAAAACTGAAATTATGTATAAAATTAAGTTCAAAATATAAGGATAGTAAAAAAGTATTTAGTGCAATTAAACAAGAGCATTCTTCACTTCAAGAAGTGAATAGTGAATTTTCAGCCAGTTTACGCTACGCTCAAAATATACAACAAGCTATTTTGCCCACAGCAGAAGTTATTAATGCATTATTCAAAGATAACTTTATCATCTTTCGTCCTAAAGAATCCATTGGAGGAGATTTTTACTACATAAAGGAAGTTGGAAATGAAATTATTTTTATTTGTGGCGATTGCACAGGGCATGGTGTTCCGGGAGCAATGATGAGTATGATTAGTGCTAATATTATCCATAATATTATTGATAGTAAAAAAATTATCGTACCAAACTTAATATTAAATGCTATGGTGAGTGAGTTTAGAAAAGCTTTCAGAAATGAATTTTCTAATATCACCATTCAAGATGGATTAGAAGTGGCTGTTTGTACCTATTATAAAAAAGAAAGAAAATTACAATATGCAGGAGCTGGAAGACCAATTATTATGGCAAGTCAAGATGCTATAAATATTATAAAATGTTCTTCTTATGGCATTAGTGGTAATGTTTCCGAAAATTATGAGTTTGCATTAAATGAATTTGATATAGAGGAAGGTCATCAAATTTATCTTTATTCAGATGGAATTGTCGATCAATTTGGAGGACCTAAAAATAAAAAATTTATGACTAAAAGGCTTGTTCAATTATTATCTTCTAATTTGGATTTACCAATGACGGAGCAAAAAGAAATAATAGATAATTCAATTGTTAGTTGGAAGGAAGGACAAGAACAAATTGATGATATATTAATTATGGGACTTAAATTTTAACCCTATAATTTCATCTTTTGATTTAGGAAATGAAAAAATCACTTAAATAAATTTTAGCATTTTTTAAAACTATTGCTTTATAATTTTATTTAGTTTTGAATAAAATTATAAAAGTATAATATGAAAATTTTAACTCTACTAATATTTACTGTATTCGGATTGTTTCAAACTCCAACTTGGAAAAAAGAACAAATGATGACTACCATCGAACTTAGTACAAAAATTAAAACTAATGCTAAGGATAAACCTCTTATTTTTAATGTAGGTCCGATGGAAAATATTAAAGGGGCAATTGCCGTTGGAGCAGCAACTAATGTTACATTTGGCAGTAAAATTCAATCCTACTTAACAATGGAAAGCAAAACAAAAGCTATTGTTGTTTATTGCGGATGTTGCTCTTATTCGAGTTGTCCAAACATTAAACCGGCTTATGATTATTTAATAGCACAAGGATTTAAAAATACCAAGGTGCTCGAATTACCAGAAAGTATTAAACCTGATTGGGTTGCAAAAGGATATCCAATGGATTAAAAAAAATAAAAAAAGCTATCTCATAAAGATAGCTTTTTTTGTACATCAACCTAAAATATGACGACATAGGTATAGGCACCCTTATTTCAAATATGAGTTCATTGAAATAAAATTAAATACAGGATAGATGCCTTACATTATATTTTGATTTACTATTTCTTTCCTTAAATTTGATAAACTAAATTTATTTTAATCTGTTTTAATAGTATAACAAATTAGCCATGAGTAACGAAATACCACGAAGAAACTTTTTAAGTCGTTCGTTTTTTGCCTTTGCCACAGCTCTGACAGCTCCTTCACTTTCATTTTCCGAATCATTTAAAAAAGCATATAAATCAACTGAACAAACTATGAATCCAATTTTAAATACCAAGCCTTTAGGTTTTCAGTGGGAAACTTCCGATCCGTTTTTATTTTGTGTACACCACGAAGATGCTTTTCCTAATGGAAATGAGCAAATGGCACCTGATGCAAAATATTTAAATGGTCGTCATATGGGCGATGATTTTATTATAAAAGATGGTTTTAGAATGTATCATGGTAAATCTGTTCCCGGTTTTCCGGGTCATCCACATCGTGGTTTTGAAACAATTACTGTTGTTAGAAAAGGTATTGTAGATCACGCCGATTCGATGGGTGCAGCGGGAAGATATGGTAACGGTGATGTACAATGGATGACAGCAGGAAAAGGAGTGCAGCATTCAGAAATGTTTCCTTTAGTGCATGCTGATAAAGAAAATACCATGGAATTATTTCAGATTTGGTTGAATTTACCAAAGCGAAATAAAATGGTTGAACCACATTTCAAAATGTTTTGGAGAGAATCAATTCCAAACCATCTTCATATTGATTCGTTGAATAAAAAAACAACTATAGAAGTTATTGCAGGTAAGTTAGAAAAAGCCGATGCACCAGCTCCACCTCCTAATTCGTGGGCAGCAGATTCATTAAATGAGGTAGCTGTTTGGAATATTAAAATGGAAGGTGGCGCAACATATACTTTACCAAAAGCATCAGTAGGTATTAACCGAACAATTTATTTTTATGAAGGAAATGAAATTACAATTTCCGGCACTATTATTAAAAATTATCATGCTATCGAGTTAAAATCAGATGTGGATGTAATTATAACATCTGGTTCGCTCGATACTAGCATTTTGTTATTGCAAGGTAAACCTATCGGTGAACCGGTAATGCAATATGGTCCATTTGTAATGAATACCAAACAGGAAATTAATGACGCCTTTGAAGATTATCACAAAACTCAATTTGGTGGTTGGCCATGGCCAAAATATGATCAAGTGCATGCAAGAGAAAAAACTCGTTTTGCAAAATATGCAGATGGTAAATTAGAAGTTAAGAATTCTTGATATAATCACATATTTAAAATCTATTTCTCGCTATCAATAGTCAATAATATATTTTACCGTAATTGATAAAAATGCAATTATAGCTTGATTTTTAAAATTTTTTTATTTCGAAAAATTATATTAGTATTGATAACAATCAATTATTCTTTTTTTGTGTTATTTTTTTATTATAAAATTTTAAAAAAAATTGTCTTTTGCTCAACAATTATATGTGGTATTTCAAATTTAGTTAATGCTCAAAATTATGTTGAGCTATTAAAAGTTCAGGCCGGCACTACACCACTTAATAAATTTGATAGTAGTTCGGTTTCATCTGTGTTAAATGAATTTTTAGTTGATGCTACTGTCCCCATTAAATTAAATTCTAAATCAACTTTTATTACAGGAATTATTTGCGAAAACATCCAGACAAAGTTGTTTGAAGATCAAAAAATTCAAAGTTTTAGTTCAATTAATTTAAAGTTAGGTGTAAGCCATAAGTTTAATGATAAATTCACAAGTACTTTTATACTTCTACCTAAAGTGGCTTCTAACTTTGGTCGCTTAACTGAAAAAGATTTTCAGATGGGAGCGGTAGCATTATTTAAGTATAAGACAAAACCAAATCTGCATTATAAATACGGCTTATATTATAACTCTGAGCGTTTTGGTCCATTTTTTGTCCCCATGTTTGGCTTATATTATTTAAGTGAAAATAAAAAATTTGAGGCCAATGTTATGTTACCGCTACAGGTAGATTTAAATTATAAAATTATACCGTTATTAAATGTTGGTGTTAATTTTAACGGACAAGGAAGAACGTATCATCTTTCAAATATTAGTCCTACAATTAATAGTGCTTATGTTTCTAAAACAACCAACGAGTTGTTTGCCTATTTAAAATTTAATCTTGGTAAAAGTTTAAGTTTACAAACTAAAGTTGGTCAGTCGGTTGCTCGCTCTTATAGAGTATATAATGATAACGATAAAGTTACTTTGGCCATGCCATTAATTTTTATCGGAGATCAACGAAAACAATTAAATACTGATTTTTCTGACGGTTTGTTATTTCAGTTTGTTGTATTATATCGATTGGATTTATAAATTATATTGTTTAATTATATTCTATTATTCAGCCATAAGCACATGCGTTAATGCAGTTGAAGCAGTGCCGCCAATACTTTGCACAAGACCAATTCGAGGATTATTTTTTATCTGATTTTCTCCAGCGTTTCCGGTTAGTTGTAAATATGTTTCAATAGCTTGATAAACACCAGAGGCTCCAATAGCATGACCTCTAGCTTTTAATCCTCCAAACGTTGAAATTGGAATTTTACCATCTAAAAAAATTTCTCCATCAGCTGCGAGTTTCCAACCTTCACCTGGTTTAGCAAATCC
>CANHPI010000262.1 GCA_947462425.1 Bacteroidota bacterium | reverse complement strand
GATGCTAGCTGTATTTGATAAAATCCTACCACTTAAAGCTGTTTCAGCATTCGTAGCTCTTGTGATTTCTGCAGTAATAGTTGCTGTATTTGCAGTGATAGCAGTTGTGTTTGATACAATGTCTGCTGTATTTGCAGTGATGCTAGAAGTATTTGTATTAACTGTAGTAGTTAACGTAGCTAAATCAGCACTATTAGCTTTTAATGCTAAAGCGGTATTTACATCATTTGTATTTGCTTTTAATGCAATGTTGCTTGTGTTCGCTGTGATGCTAGCTGTATTTGAATTTACGGCAGTAGTAAGTGTTGTAATATCAGCAGCAGTTGCTGTGATACTAGCTGTATTCGCATTTACAGTAGTAGTCAATGATGTTACATCAGCACTATTAGCTTTTAATGCTAAAGCCGTATTTACATCACTTGTATTTGCTTTTAATGCGATGTTGCTTGTGTTCGCTGTGATGCTAGCTGTATTTGATAAAATCCTACCACTTAAAGCTGTTTCAGCATTCGTAGCTCTTGTGATTTCTGCAGTAATAGTTGCTGTATTTGCAGTGATAGCAGTTGTGTTTGATACAATGTCTGCTGTGTTTGCAGTGATGCTTGTATTATTTAAAACGATTCTATTAGACAAAGAAATAGTATCTGCAATATTTAGCTTAGTAGCTATTGCATTTGTAATTGGTGTTTGATCAAATGTTTTAGCTGCTAATTGCGTTGGCGTAACATATTGTGTGCTATCTGATAATGATAACTTAGTGGCTAATTGTGATCTGAAAAAATTTGAATCTATTGTAAAGGCAGCCTTTGCATAAGGCGCTAACATGGTCAAAGTATCTGCTGCAGTTAATTTTGTAGCTAAAGAAGTTTCAAGTGCTTTTACTGACATAGCCTTGGCATACACCGCTAACATCTTTGTTGTGTCAGTGATATTTAATTTATCATCAACTTTAGCAGAACTTGCTGAGTATAATGCAAAAGGCACTGCACCAAAACTCGTTGTTCCCATATCCACCCATTCCTTTGTATAATCCCATCCATTGTTGCTCGCAAATGGTGTGATAGCTACTTTTAAATTTAAATAAAAAGGGCCTTTAGACCAATCAATACTAGTTAAATTAGTTGCTGTGCCTCCTACCCTTACACCATTCCCTAAACTAATACTAAAAACACCTGAAGCGTCGGTATTAGCTTGATGCTCCTCGGTTAATACTTTAATACCCGTTGGTGTTGTTTGAATAATACTCGACTGTACATAAATTTTTCTGTCCTTAGCAGGATTTGAATAATTATCCCTAGCCACTGCTTGGAAAAAAATTCCATTGGTGGTTTGGGCAAATAATTGATTTGCACTAATGGTGAATACTAAAGCAATTAAAATTGTTTTGAATGTATTAAACTTTTGAATGTTCATATGCGTAGGAATTGTAAGTCTTAATTAAATTATTTATGTAGATTAGTTAGGTTTAATAAACTTTAAAGCGTCTCTATATTTTTCTGATTCTACTTGAATGATATAACTGCCAGTAATTAAACTGCTAAAATCCATTCCCTTGCCCTGGAAAATTTCATAGCCTGTTGCCTTGGCTATGCTAATTTTAAAACCTTCGGAGTTCCATACCGATATTGTAAATTGATCCGTTAGCGGTGGCATATTAATGAATTTTACTTTTGTGTTTGCTGTGACAGGATTGGGGAACAACCTAATACCTAGGGTATTAAATTTGGTATTTACTTCGCAGTTTACTGCAAAGGATCCCGTGCCTCTATCACCAGTAAGTACCGCTGTTCCGTTATGTACATTTAAACAAGTGGCGCTGCTACTAAAAGTAATAGCCATGCTATTGTTAGACATATTTTGTAAACCACCCACACTACTCATAATAAAAGCCCCACTTAATTCTTGCGCTTTGAGCATTTGGGGGAAGGCTAATCCAATTATTGAAATTATCGCAGCAACTATTTTATTTTTTAACCAATGCTTCATTTTCGTTTGCTTATAATTTCAATTACTTGTTGGTGAAATAAAATTGAGTGGGTGTGCCAGTGCTTACAACTTTAGATAAAACCAATTTGGTTTCACCAACAGAAAGTATATTGTAAATAACTTCCAGTGGGTTCCCATTAGTCGTTTTTAATTGCAAATGAATCTGTGATTGGTTATTTACAACTTCGACTCTATAGGTTCCTGTAAGGCCATCAGAGTCTTTAGTAGTGCCTTCTTTTAAGTAAGTCACAAAATAAGTAGACTGCCCTACATATGATTTTGTAGTAGTACCTGTAATGCTGTAATCCAAATACCAGTTTTTATTGGTGAGTAGGCTATTTATTACATCGGTTTGTATATTAGCAGTTTCTTTGTTGCAGGCAACTAATGTAAAAGTGATGGCTACGATTAATAAAGTATATAAAGTTTTCATTTTGTAATTTCTTTTTGGTTATAGTTCGATTTAACACTTAGATTTAGAATAAATCCTTGGCTTTTATGCTCATACCTATCTCAAAACGGTTTAATTGAACTGGCACGACTGATTGAAATAAATTGGTGCCCAATTTGTAATGTGCGAAAAGTACATAGTACCCATTGTTATCAAACTCAGCTCCAAAATCTCCATTGACAATAGCTTTACGCCCAGCTCTATTAATTAAATTCTCATTACTAAAGATTGAAATTTTATAATCGAAGCTTGGTCCAAATACTGCGTAAAACTTATACTTGTTCATCGCATTCACAGGGAGTAGCTTCTTGTAATGAGCCGCTACACTTAGTGTTGTGAAATTGTTATCCGCCTTAAAATGCGTAAAATCGTCTATGAAGGGAGACAAACTATGCTTGTTCTTATAGTTATTACCTGTTGCTATTCTATTTAAGGCAAAACTTAAAGAATAGCGGTGCTTTTCATTATATATACCATCAATTCTAAATCCACCACTATAGCCTGGGTTAAATGTATTACTGTTAACTTTATTGTATAAGTAATTTAGAGGGGCAGTAATTCCATTATCATTGATATTTTGTTTAGATAAAACCAATGAACCAAACAAGGAAACATCATTGCCAACAAAATTCACAAAGGCTTTATCAAATGATTTTTTAAATTTTCGTATACGCTCTTGACTAGGATTTAATAAATAAGCACTATCCTGCTGCTTTTTAGTTAAAGTTTGCGCATTTAAGGAACAGGTTACTAAAGAAGTAATTGAAATGAGAAGTAAAAACTTCCTTGAAAATATTTTAGCTGATCGCATTTTATTTCTTTGTGATATTTAAAACACAAATAAAATACTCTAGATATTTTTCAAGCGAAACATATGTTACAAAGACAAATATTTGGCATTTATGTAACAAATGTTACCTTCTAATCATTGCTTTTTTAACTCTTGATAAATGAACACGAGAAATTCTTAAATAAGACGCAATAATGTGCTGCGGGACTCTTTGATGTATATTTGGAAATTGCGATTCTAGCTCGAGATATCTCTCTACTAAACTTTTAGTATCTGCGCTTATTATAAAATTAACCAAATCGATTATATGAGCGTCAGCGATAAATCTTGCTACTTTATGCGCATCTTTACTGCTTTCCTCCATATACCTGAGTGCACTAAAAGGAATTTTTATCATTTCACAATTTGCTAAACATTCTACACTCACCAAAGCTCTTTGCTCATTATGAAAATTATGTAACCCATACCCTGTAATTAACATATTCTCTATACGAAAGCCATATGTACTAATTTCTCCATCGCATGTTAGCACAAAATTCCTAATGATCCCCTTGGATAAAAAATAAATACAATTTTGTTTTTCACCTGCATTAATAATCACATCGTTTTTTTTATACTTCACAAATTCACATTCTTGAATTAATACCTCAAAATCTGCATCACTTAACCCAAATGGAGCAATGAATTTATTTAATTGAATAAATGCTGAAATCATTTTTATATAAATTAGTAATAAACTATAGAAATATGTCGAAATACAAAGAAATATGATTTTGTTTAGTAAACAACCAAAATAAAAATAAGTAACAAATGTTACACATTTTGGGCTAATTGATAAACTATGGCTATAACCTTATATTATTTTCAATCCCCATCATTAAATGTAAATTCAAATTAGCCAATGAAGTGTTTGTTGCCACCCATTTTCTTGGGAAATTTCCGTAGAATTCGCTCTAATGGAGATAGATTTTAGCCATATCTCAGGCTATTCACCTTGATTTAGAGCTATTTATAAATAGAAAAAGAGAAATTTTGTTTAAGGACGACAATCCATAAACTATTTCAATAGTTT
>CANHPI010000261.1 GCA_947462425.1 Bacteroidota bacterium | reverse complement strand
GCATTTAAATATTGCTAAACAAGATATTGCAAAGCGCATAAATTTATTGCAAGCTGTAGCAATGCGCTTAGAGTTAAAATTGGGAAATAACAATTGTGTTTTAATAAATGATTTTTATAATTCCGACATCAATGCTTTAGAAATTGCACTACATCATCAAAAGCAACAAAATCGTGGAGGTAACAAAGTGGTTATTCTTTCTGATATTGAACAAAGTGGGAAGTTGAGTTGGGAGCTCTACACCGACGTTGCGAAATTGATGCTTCAATTTGAAATTGATATTGTTATTGGAATTGGTAAAGAAATATCATCACAAAAAAACTTATTTAATCAGGGCACATACTTTTTTGATACAACTCAAGCTTTTATTTCAGAAAGTAAAAATAATTCCGAGTTGCAATTTCATCATGCTATCATCTTATTAAAAGGAGCAAGAAGTTTTGGGTTTGAAATGATTAGCAAACATCTTCAACAAAAAAGCCATGATACCGTTTTAGAAATTAACCTGAATCGATTAGTACATAACTTAAATTTTTATCGATCACAAATCAATAAAGATACTCGAATAATGTGTATGGTAAAAGCTACCGGTTATGGTAGTGGTAGTACAGAAATTGCTTTCACATTGCAACATCATCATGTCGATTATTTAGCAGTAGCTTATGCTGATGAAGGTGTAGAGTTAAGAAAAGCTGGGATCCATTTACCAATTATGGTGATGAGTCCTGAAGAATCATCTTATGATGATATGATTGAGTATCGGTTGGAGCCAGAAATATATTCTTTTAAAATTGCTATAGAGTTTTTACAAGCACTTCAAACTAAAGCAATATCTGAACCATATCCAGTGCATATTAAATTAGATACAGGAATGAAGCGTTTGGGTTTTGAAAAAAAACAAATAAATGAGTTATGCGCATTATTAAAAAACGAAACGTTACTAAAAGTAAAAAGTATTTTCTCTCATTTAGTTGCTAGTGATGATAAAGCATTTGATGAATTTACCAATTCTCAAATTTCACTTTTTGAAGCTTTAGCTGAACAGATAGAACAAACTATAGGTTATAAAACATTAAAACACATTTGTAATTCTGGCGCTATCACTCGCTTAAAACATGCGCATTACAATATGGTACGCTTAGGTATTGGCATGTATGGGATTGGTTTTAATGATGTTGAAAAACATAATTTAGAAAATATAAGTTCTTTAAAAACACGCGTTTCTCAGATTAAGGAATTAGAAATTGGCGAAACTGTTGGTTATAATAGAAAAGGAGTCGCTACAAAAAAAATGAAGATTGCTACCATTCCAATTGGTTATGCAGATGGTTTTAGTAGAAAATTAGGTAATGGAAATTTTTCTGTTTTCATAAATCACAAATCCTGTAATACAGTTGGTAACATTTGCATGGATATGTGTATGGTTGATGTAACAGATATTAATTGTAATGAAGGCGATGAGGTAATTGTTTTTGAAACTAACGAGCAATTAATGCAATTATCTAAATCTATGGAAACAATACCGTACGAAGTATTAACCGGAATTTCAACACGGGTAAAAAGAGTATATGTGCAAGAGTAAGAATTTAGTTTTTAGTTTCTGGTTTTTAGTTTTTAGTTCGAGCAGTGTCGAGAACAGTATTAAATTTGTCTTAATATTCTTTTCCATCCTTTTTTCTTCTTGTGAATACAACTCAAACAACAAAACTCAAATAGCTAAAAACAACAATCCAACATTTGCAGATATTGCTCCAATCATTTTTAAAAACTGCACACCTTGCCATAGATCAGGTGAAAGTGGTCCTTTTGAATTAATATCCTACGATGATGTGTATAAAAATAAAAATAAAATAAAATTTGTAACCCAAACACGCTATATGCCTCCATGGCCTGCAGATGAAAACTACACTCATTTTATTGGAGAACGAACCTTAAGTGCTAACGAAATTGAATTAATAAAAACATGGGTTGAAAATGGCGCACCTAAAGGCAACGAATCTAAAATTCCATCAGCACCTATTTTTTATGTAGGATCGTTTTTAGGTAAACCTGATACCGTTATTAAGTTTAAAACACCTGTTCCCATAAAAGGTAACGGATCCGATCATTTCTACATTGTTAAACTACCACTGCAATTAACAAAGGACACTTTTGTAAGTTATTTTGAATTTGTTCCCAACCATCGTCAATTAGCACATCATATTAACGGACATTTAATAAATTTTGAAGCTGGAAATAAAAAAGATATTCAAAGTGGTTTAACGTATTCATTAGATCAATTTATAGATTACAAAGATTTGTATTCTCAAATGAACATTTTAAATGATAATGGAACCTTTCCTGTTTTAACTCCTAATACAGTTTATTATTTACCGGGCTATATGCCTCCTGTTTATCCATATGGTATAGGTGGATATAAAATAAACAAAACGTCTGCTATACTGCTTAAGAATATTCATTACGGACCAAGTAATAAAGACGTGTTGGATAGTTCGTACATTAATGTATTTTATGGTCCAAAACCTAAACGTCCAATTTTTGAAACTCAGTTAGGAACCTTTGGAATATCTAAGATTGAACCAGAGTTAATCTTATTGCCTAATAAAATTCAAACTTTTCATACACAAGCAACTTTAAATGGAGATGTGTCTATTTTATCAGTTAACCCACATATGCATTTGTTGGGCAAATCGTTTTGGGCTTTTGCCGTTCAGCAAAACGGCGATACCATTCCTTTAATTAAAATTCATAAATGGGATTTTAGATGGCAGTATTATTATACCTATAAACATCCGGTAATAATTAAAGCAGGAACTGTTATTCATGTTTACGGAACATTTGATAACACTGATAAAAATCCATTTAATCCAAATCATCCTCCAAAAATTGTTACGCAAGGCGAAGGTGTTAGGAGTATGCAAACAACGGAAGAAATGTTTCAATTTATTTTTACCTATTTACCCTATCAGGCAGGAGATGAAAAATTGGATTTGAGTAAGAAGATTAATTAAATTTATTTTTTGGGCGCGTCCCTCCTATCGTCGGGTCGGGCTGTCGCTACAATCTTTTATTCGTGCCTCACAAAAGTATTTTCGCTTGCATCCATCGCGCAAAATATATTAAACTATAAATAAAACTTCCTTACAAAATGATAACTGCGTGAAAGATTGAAGTGTAGATCCTTTTGTGCCTATACAAAAAAGATTGAAACGGAAAGACCGGTCAGCTCGCTGGCGGACACGCCTAAATAAAAAAACAAAAACTAAAAATCGTCCTCGTCGTCTTCTTTCTTTTTTGGTTGAAGGGGTTTAGTAGCTTTCGGTTTTTCATCGCCTACCTGTATTTGAAATTTTTGATTGGCTTTTTCAGTTTGCTTAATTTTAATACTGTCATTTTTAAAGAAACCAAACTCTTCTTTTAATAATTGTTTTAAATTTTGTTTTTCCTGCTTAATATCTTCTTTTATTTTTTCTTTAGCGCCTTTTCTATCATACTTAATTGTTGGGTTATCAATTGGTCCTGTCATTAAAATAAAAACAGAACGTCTGTTCTCTGCATCACTTTCAACTAAAGATAATTCCTCGTCAAAATCTTTATTTGCTCTTGACTTTTTAGCTAAAAGTTCACTCAACAATAATTGAATATGATAATCAATTTGATTGTCAAAAGTATGTTTACCCCACAATTCTAAATTAATAGCATTTGATTTAATGGAAGTTTTAGGAATTGTAATAACTTTGTTTTTAATGTCAATAGCACTTTGTAGCGTCGAAAATTTAATGTGACGCAATTCATTTACATCAATATACTTTGCTAAACTTTCTAATGGCTTAAATGCAAGTAATTCGCCGCGCTCAATTAAATTATTGCTGCTTAGATTAATGCTATTTAAATCGACTTTTAATTTTTTATCCCAAACTCCACTAAAATCAATAGTAGAGGTAACAAAACCTTTTAAATTATCATCTTTAATAACTTTTTGTCCAAAATTATTTAACTGAATAAATAATTTTTGAATGTTTAGTTTATTTAGTTCGCCTTCTCCTGATACTTGTATATTTTCTCTACTTGCATCTGCAAATACATTTAATTTAATCTCTCCATCTGTGGCATTAAAAATAAAATTTCTTAATGCTAATTTCTGATTTTTAAGCAACAAATTTCCTTTCAAATTATCAGCTGTAAATTTCCGAAAGGTTAAATTTTTTATATCAACCGATACATTAAAATCTAAATTATCCGGGATGGATACCGAAGAATTCTCGTTAGCTTGCCCTGAACTAAATATAAAATCTTCTACTTCTATTCTATCACTTGT
>CANHPI010000260.1 GCA_947462425.1 Bacteroidota bacterium | reverse complement strand
TGGGCGAAGGCATTAAATGATAGTAAATAGACTACAAATGCAAGTGAATATATTTTCATGGTTTTAGTTTAAGTATATTATCTTTCTCCTATTATAATAAAATTAATTTCATCAAAAATATTTGATGTTGGGTCAAAATATCCTGAAGAACCGCTATTAGAATTTGTTCCGGCTTCAAGAACTATATATGTATTAGTAATTTCTTTAATTCTACATATAAATGAATTTGAATTGCCTGTACCGACAGAATAAATACCTGTACTAACGATAGGTTTAATATTAAATGTGTCATTGAATAAAATTTTATAGTCTCTATTTCCCATTGAAACTGAAAACCCTTTCCCTCTTAAAATATTGCCGTATTTATCAATAGCACCAACCAAAATACTTGATTTATTTTTGTTATCTATGCTTATAGATTTGCTTACATCCGCATACAACGCATACGGCACACTCATCATCTGCTGAGTACCAAGGTTCGTATAACTTCCAACATTTGCATCAAAATCTACTTGTAAATATTTTTTATAGCTGCCCCAATTGATGCCGGCAAAAGTTCCGGAGGTGGGTGTTCCATTTCCGATAACTAAATCAAATAAACCTAAAGCGTCTGTAGTGTCATTATGAGTTTCTTGATAAACTATATTGCCATTGGCAATACTATCTCTAATGGAAAAACGTAATTTCAAAGATGTGTTCTTTAAAATATACCCAGAAGAATCTCTAACTATAGCTTGATAAGAAATACCTTGAGGAGATTGAGCTAAAATATTTGAAATTATTCCTAATAATAATGCTACTATAAAATATTTTTTCATTTAAATTAATTTTGTATTAAAATGTACGAATTGCTCTAGTATTACTTCGATTGGTTTTCATCATAGTTAATATACCAGGCATTTGACCATAATAGCCACATGCTTGATTACTTGACATTTCAGTACTTGACCAATACGGAAGCATCCCATCAATGGTTTTCAAATTCCTTTTTTCAAGTGCAGTATTTACTAAGTTAAGATTATTAAAAATTTTTACTAATTCTGTTTGCGAAGGAATAAACCAAGAATTTCCAAGGTTTTGAACCCATTGTCGAATAGCACTGTTTGTGATTAAATTTGTATTGTTCTTACCATCCCATATACTTATTGCATTTGTTGTTGATATTATGTTTTGCCATTGTTGCATATAGAGCTCTTCTTTTGAGACTAAATGTCCATGAACATTTCCAATACTATCAAAAAACAAATCATAAACAATCCCATCTAATGTATCTTGGCCTAAAAAAAATGGTTTAAATGGGTTAAAGTTGCTTGAAATAGAATTAGCACTTTCTGCATAAAGAGCATAAGGCACACTTATCATTTGTTGAGTCCCCATACTTATATATATTCCTGAATTAGCATCAATTTCAATTTGCATAAATTTTTTATTTATTCCCCATTTAATATTTGAAAATATATTTATAACTGGTGAGCCTTCACCTAAAACTAAATCAAATAAACCAATAGCATCTGTTGTATCAAAATGTGTTTCTTGATAAATAATATTTCCATTGGCTATACTATCTCTAATGGAAAAACGTACTTTTAAAGGTGTGTTCTTTAAAATATACCCAGAAGAATCTCTTGCTACAGCTTGATAAGAAATACCTTGAGGTGTTTGAGCATTAACTTTGAAAGCTAAAATAAAAATCAAAAAAATGTATAAATGTTTCATATTTTAAATTATTATCTTATACAAATTGTTTTAAGCCCATTTCCGTTTGAAGTAGTAATTTGTAAACCATTATCTGATGTTAAAATATATAAACTCCCATTTATTATATGTGTACTATGCTGCACCCAACAACTTATATTTTGAGCTGAACTTAATTCAATAACATCTCTTAAATATTTAAATTCTTCGAAAGTAGGAAGTCTCCAATCAGAATATCCATTTTCAGTGAGGTTAGTACAATATCGTGCAGCGGTATAAAAGTTTAAATTATTAGAGTTACTCGCCACGCTCGAAACCATACTCGGACAAGGAATGCAACCCGTTGTCTGCATGGTTTTCCCTGCATACAACGCATACGGCACACTCATCATTTTTTGTGTTCCCATCGAAGTATATATGCCGGTATTCGCATCTAAATCTACTTGTAAATATTTACTGTTTTTACCCCAATCTATTAAATCAAAAGCACCATTGAGCACTATTCCTTGTCCTAAGACCAAATCAAACAAGCCAAGCACATCGGTGGTATCGAAATGCATTTCTTGGTAAACAATGTTTCCGCTAGCAATGCTGTCTCTAATCGAGAATTTTATTTTGATGGGTTGATTGCTAAGGAGCTTGCCAGTAGAATCTCTTGCTACAGCTTGATAAGAAATACCTTGAGGAGTTTGAGCATTAGCCGCAAAGGTGAAGAATAGTAAAAAGTATATATAGATTTTTTTCATTTGATCGAGTTTTGTTTTAGTAAATATAGGTGAGGTAGTGAAAATTTAGCAGGAGATTTTTTACATTCTTAAACCTTGTATATAAAAACTAATACTATTGAAATTATTGTCGAGAAATATACTTTGTATAGTGCCTTTCACTCCTATACCTAATTGCCCTGAATTGTTATCACCCCATGCCCAAAGACTTCCATCTTTTTTGATAGCATAAGATGCAGAACTTCCGGCTGAGATATCACTCCAGTCATGGTCATTTCCTATTTGAATCGGATAATTTTTATCTAATATAGTTCCGTCACCTAATTGGCCCCTGTTATTTCTTCCCCAAGCCCAGAGTGTTCCATCCTCCTTTAAACCAATTGTGAATTGATCTCCATTATCTATTTTTACCCAATTAGAGTCATTCCCTATTTTAACTGGTGCATTTCTATTTGTTGTAGTGCTATCTCCTAATTGACCATAGTCATTAAGACCCCATCCCCAAAGTGTTCCATTTTTTTTAATTCCAAAGGACGTGAAATACATGCTTTTCGGAATGTACTTCCAATCAGTATCAGATCCAACTTTAACAAAAGAATTACTTTGATTGTTGTTTCCTGTGCCTAATTGTCCATATTGGTTCTCACCACTAACCCAAAGTGTTCCAATAGTTTTTAATGCCATTTGGTGACGAATACCAACTGAAATATATTCCCAATCATTATCATTATTAACAGAACTTAGGCTTGGATTAGTGCCTCCCCAAGTATTTAGGTATCCATTTGTGTCAATAGCAATCCCTTTCGTATAGCTTATTTTCGCATCTTTCCAATAGTTACCTGAAATAAAGTTAGTTGGGTTTTTTACGTCATTTGTTGATGAAGTTCCTAAACGATAATTAATAGATCCATAGCCCCAAGTATATATTGAGTTGTTGCTTATTACTAAAAAATTACCTGAAGACTTTGATATTTTTGTGCAATTGTCTACTGTTGAGAAATTGGTAGGGATATAATACTTGGCACCTCCAAATATATAGTTATCTTCACCCCAACCCCAGAGTGTGCCATCTTTTTTGATTGCCAGTACAGAATTATCCCCCCCCCCCGCAGCTATCTCGCTCCATATACTATTATCAATTTTTTTGGGAGAATTAATATATGTATTTGATGCAATTCTGCCCAATTCAATATTGATATATTTGTTGTTGCTTTGCGTCGTATTTACTTGGAACGGTGACGCACTATTGGTACTCACATTTGCAACAAATACGGGTGTATTTATGAAACTATCTTTAAATGTTATTACATATTGAACATTAGTTTTTCTAACAGTGAACCCTTCCCCATATATAATATTCCCTTCCTTATCAAACGAACCAACAATTGTTTTTGTAGAATTATTAGCAACACTCCCCGCACTCCCAGCATATAACGCATAAGGTACACTCATCATTTTTTGAACACCCATATTTATATATGTGCCAATATTAGCATCTATATCAACTTGCAAAAATTTATTGTTTTTACCCCAATCTATTTGCTCGAAATTGCCATTTAATGCAATCCCTTGTCCAATAACTAAATCAAATAAACCCATGGCATCGGTAGTATCAAAATGCATTTCTTGGTAAACAATGTTTCCGATTGCAACGCTGTCTCTAATAGTAAACTTAATTTTAATAGGTTGATTACTTTGCAACTTACCTGTACTATCTCTTGCAACAGCTTGATAAGAAATACCTTGAGGTGATTGAGCATTGGCTGCAAAGGTGAAGAAAAGTAAAAAGTATATATAGATTTTTTTCATTTGATCGAGTTTTGGTAAGCAAATATATGTGAGGAAGGGAGGATTTGTTTCAGGAATTTTTGAGGTGTGTGTGACGGGAGGAAACTCCCGA
>CANHPI010000259.1 GCA_947462425.1 Bacteroidota bacterium | reverse complement strand
TTTAGCAGAGGCTTATCCTTCGGATGTTTTAAAATTTGAAAATTATACTGATGGTACTTTTAAATATTTAATACAAAAAGGTTATAACCATGTAAGAAGTGGAAATGTAGCATTCTCATACAATCCTGCGTGGATGGAATATCACAACAAAGGAACAACGCATGGTGCATCGTATAGTTATGATACGCATATTCCATTGCTATTTTATGGTATGGGAATACCAAAAGGAAGTTCAGTAAAAAAAGTAAATATCGTTGATATTGCCCCAACAATTTCACTAATGCTACATATGTCATTTCCAAATGGAACAACTGGTAAACCTTTAGAAGAAGTGATTGCTAAATAATTTTGTAACTTCATCAAATGTTACTTCGCTTAAATTACGATAATCCTCATCCAAAAGACATTCAATTTATTGTAGATTGTTTAAAAAATGATGGCGTCATCATATATCCAACTGATACTGTTTATTCAATGGGTTGCGATATAACGCGTCCAAAAGCTATTGAAAAATTATGTCGTTTAAAAAATATCAAACCCGAAAAAGCTAATTTTTCATTTGTTTGTAGCGATTTAAGTCAGTTATCTAATTATGCTCGCCCAATACCTAATTCATTATTTAGAATTATGAAAAAGGCATTACCAGGACCTTATACATTTATCTTAGAAGCAAATAATAATGTCCCTAAACTATTAAAACAAAATAAAAAAACGGTAGGTATTAGAGTTCCTGATAACACAATTTGTAGAACTATTATTACCGAATTAGGAAATCCAATTATAACCACAAGTTTGCATAATCCAAATGATGAAATCTTAGATTATTTTGCTGATCCTGAAGCTATTCATCATGAGTACCAAAAAAAAGTAGATATTGTTATTGATGGTGGTTTTGGAAATTTATATCCGTCTACTGTTATTGATTGTTCTCAAGATGAATTAGTTATTCTGCGCGAAGGTCTTGGAAGTTTAGATGTATTAAATTGATTTTTTACATTAAATCTAAAATTTGCTTACCATGTTCTTTGGTTTTAACATCAGTAATGACATGTGAAATTATTCCTTTTTCATTTATTATAAAGGTTGTTCTTATTATTCCATCATAAATTTTTCCCATAAATTGTTTGGTTCCCCACACATCGTATGATTTAATTATTTTCATTTCAGTATCTGCTAATAACGAAAATGGCAACTCGTATTTATCAGCAAATTTTTTATGCATTTTTTCATCATCTGCACTAACACCTACAACTGCAAAGTTCTTTTTATTTAAGTAGTTGTGTTCGTCTCTTAAACTACAAGCTTCCATTGTGCAACCGGGAGTGCTATCTTTTGGATAAAAATACAACACGATATTTTTACCTTTAAAATCTGCTAAAGAAATAGTTTTTCCATGCTGGTCTTTCGCCGAAAAAGCCGGCGCTTTTGTTCCAACTTTTAAAGTTGTACTATGTGCTATAAATTTTGTTTTTTCACTTATTGTATTTATAGCTTCGGCTTTTTTAGTCGCTACTTTTTTCGCTACATTTTTTTTTGCAACTGGACTAATTTTGTTTTTTGTTTCTTTTGAGGCTGATGCTTTTTTAATTATCACTTTTGGATTCTTTTTTTCTGTTTTTTCCATGATTACTTTTTTTGTTGATAACGAATGAGGAGCATTTTTGTTTATTTTATTTGTCTTAAAAAAGTGACACCATTCTGTTAATGGACATACATCGCATTTAGGAGATCTAGCCAAACAAGTATATCTCCCATGTAATATTAACCAATGATGAGCCGTTGCAACGTGTTGTTCAGGAATATATTTAATTAATTGTTGTTCGCTTTGTAAGGGTGTTTTTGCTTTGGTTAGCCCCAATCTATTCGAAACTCTAAATACATGCGTGTCAACTGCCATAGCAGGTTTATCGTATATTACAGAAGCAACTACGTTTGCTGTTTTTCTCCCAACTCCGGGAAGTTTTACTAATTCATCAATTTCACTTGGAATTTCGCCATTAAAATCTTTTAACAACATATTAGCCATATTAACTAAATGCTTGGCTTTATTGTTTGGATAACTTACACTTCGTATATACTTAAAAATGGTATCAGAACTTGCAGCAGCTAAAGATTCTGCATTAGGATAATCTCTGAATAATTTTGGCGTAACTTGATTAATGCGTTTATCAGTGCATTGAGCAGATAGAATAACTGCTACAATTAGTTCAAATGGATTTGAATAGTTTAATTCTGTTTCGGCTGTTGGAACATTGGTTTTAAAATAATTAATTACTCCTTCGTATCTTTCTTTTAAAGTCATATTACTACTAATTTTTATTAAAGATGCTAAATATAAATGAATAAAAAAGCCATTCGTAATTAAACAAATGGCTTTATATTGATATTGAAATTTTTATTTTTTAAACCCAAATACTTTTTTCAAAATATCTGATACGCGAGCCATTGGGTCTTTTCTAATTTTAGCTTCTTCGTCTAATATTAATAGCATTAAGCCATTAATTGCTTTATTACAAACATAGTCATCCAAATTTGGATTTTGTTTTTTTACGCCAGGTATTTTATTGTAGGCTGTTGCTAATGGTTTCCAATAGCTTGTTACTTTAACTTTTACGACAGCTTCTTTTACAATAGGCATAAATTTTTCTTTTAATGGTGCAGTTGTTTTTTCTCGCAAATAATGTGTAGCTGCCGAATCGCTTCCATTAAGAATAGCAAAACCATCACCAATACTCATTCCTGTAACGGCATCTACAAATACTGGCGCCGCTTTTTTAGCGGCTTCTTCAGCTGCTCTATTGAGAGATGTTTCAAATTCAGTTACCTTTTTTTGCATTCCCATTTTTATAAGTTTAGCTCTCATATCTTTTGCTTCTTCTGGCCATGGTATAAAAACTTTTGGGTTTTTTAAATAACCATCCACTTTTGATGCCATACCCGATGAGTTATTGGTACCAACTGTTAATGCTTCTTTTAGTCCTTGAACTACTTCGTCGTTCGTTAACGATGGCGCGCTTGGAGAACCTTTTACAATAGTATTTGCTTTATCAATAACTGTTGCAGAATTTGTTTTAGCTGCATCAATTATTGCAGTTGAATTTGACTTTACCGCATCTTTTGCTGAATTTATAAGTCCCCCTAAATTTTGACCTTTAATTACTAAACTACAAGTAGTAATTGCTGTTAGTATGATTGTTTTGATTTTCATATTTTTTAGATTTTGTTTTTGCTATTGTTTTTTAACTGCCGTATGTTTTAACTTATTGAAAACATAAATAGTTAATAATATAATTTTAAATTTACGATTGGTTTTACAAATTTGAATTCAAATATACTATGAAAAAATAAATTTGCCTAAAGCAACATACTAACGATTGTAAAATTAAGATTAAAATTACTACTAAAAAAACGATATGAACGCTGAACTTTTAACCATTGGGAATGAAATTTTAATTGGACAAATCGTAAATACAAATTCGGTTTGGATGGCTCAACAATTAAATATGATTGGAGTGAGTATTGTTCATATGAGTTCTGTTGCTGATGATAGAGATGCTATTTTAAAAGCTTTTGATGATGCAAGTCATCGTGCAGATATTGTTTTGATTACTGGAGGATTAGGACCTACAAAAGATGATATTACAAAAAAAACCTTTTGCGATTATTTTGATACACAATTAGTAACAGATGTTAATGTGTTAGAAGATATTACTGGATTTTTCTCGAAGCGTAATAAACAAGTTTCTGATTTAAATAAAAAGCAGGCGGAGGTTCCAAAAGGATGTTTCGTTATAAGAAATAAAAATGGTACAGCGCCTGGCATGTGGATGGAAAAAAATAACACCATTTTTGTTTCGATGCCTGGTGTGCCTTATGAAATGCAAGCTATGTTATTGGAAGATGTTATTCCTGAAATTAAAAAACGATATACATTGCCTTTCATTTATCATAAAACTATTTTAACGCAAGGTATTGGTGAAAGTGATTTAGCAGAATTGATAAGTGATTGGGAAGATGGTTTAGCCGAATCAAAAATAGGATTGGCTTATTTGCCATCCCCAGGTATGGTAAGATTAAGATTGAGTAGTAAAGGTTTTGATGAAATGCAATTAAATAATATAATAGAATGTGAGATTGAAAAGGTAAAACTCTTGATTGAAAAATATATTTATGGTTATGAAGAATATGGCAAAGATCAGCCAAAAATAGAAGAGATTTTGGGAAATTTATTATTAGAAAAGGGTTGAAGTTAGGCTTAGCAGAAAGTTGTACAGGAGGCTATATTTCTCATTTAATTACGAGTGTGGCAGGCAGTTCTAATTATT
>CANHPI010000258.1 GCA_947462425.1 Bacteroidota bacterium | reverse complement strand
TTGGAGTTAAATTTCTAATGCCAGGAGTAATTGCAGATACATAATTATCATATGTTAAACTGCTGATGCCAACATGCTTTGTAGCATATTTTTTAAATTCGTTTTGATCAAACATAATTGATTGGTTTTAGTTGTTAAACAAATATACTTGTTGAAATGAGTAATACCAAATGAATGCCAAAAAGTTTTTAACGTCAAATCGTCAGTAAACGTTTTTTTGTTTTTTTATCCATTATCGATTTTTACGCGAACTAATTTGGATAAATTTTTGTAATTCTATGCGGATAAGGCTATTTTATTGTAACACAAGTAATCACCTATTTTTAGCGATTTAGTTGATAAATTTTTCCTGGAAGCGATTTGATAATATTAGAAAACTCTAATTGTAATAAGTAAGATGAAATTTTACTGATAGGAAAATTAGTAGTGTAACATATTTCATCCACATGCAATTGATCTTTATTGTCAAATGCATTTATTATCAGTTGCTCTTCTGGGGATAAATTTAAAAGCATTGGAATTTGATTATCCTTTTTCTTTTTCTGCTCTTCATTCCAATTCATTATATACATTAAATCTGCTGAACTTTCAATTAAGTTGGCTCTATGTGATTTTATTAATCCATTACATCCTTCGCTTAATATTTCTCCTGCTCTGCCAGGGAAGGCAAAAATATCTTTATTATATGAATTAGCTATTGTTGCAGTAATTAAACTTCCGCCACCTCTCTTTGACTCTACAACAACTAGCGCATCGCACATACCTGCAACAATTCTATTTCTTTTCGGAAAATTTTCTTTATCTGGATTAGTGCCACTCATAAATTCAGTTAACAATCCTCCTTGCAAAATCATTTTTTCAGCATAATTAGTATGTACAGAAGGATACACTCTATC
This sequence comes from Bacteroidota bacterium, assembly GCA_947462425.1. The sequence goes on along the minus strand of CANHPI010000258.1, from coordinate 3,455 downwards.
TAAACCGTGCGCTAATACTCCAACTGTATTTAAACCACAGTCTAAAGATGTTTTATGGGCTGTAATATCTATACCGTAAGCTAGTCCACTTATCACTAAACATCCACTGTCTTTTAAATCAGTAATAAATTTCTCTGTGATTTGCTTCCCATAATTAGATGGGGTTCTGGTACCTACAACAGCTACAATTTTTTCAGTATTTATATCTGCATTTCCTTTATAATACAGCATTATAGGACTATCACTGCAATTTTTTAAACGTTGTGGAAATTTTTTATCTGTAAAAAAAAGTGCTTCAATATTATTATGTTCAATAAATTTTATTTCTTTTTCAGCTTTATTTAAAACCTCTTTACTTTGCAAAATAGCGTTTGATGTATAACTTCCAATTCCTGGTATTTTTTCGAGATGAGATTTTGAGGTCTTAAAAACTTCTTCGGCACTCCCACAATACGCAACCAAATTTTTAGCTAAAACATCTCCTACTCCAGTCAATAAAGTTAGCCCTATATTGTAAGTTAAATCCGCCGAAATCATGTTTTATTAATTGAAATTTATTATATTGTGTTCGTAAAAATAAACAGATTATGATGAAAAACATTAAATATATTTTAACAGGTGTATTTTTTTATACTTGTGAAATTTACGCACAAACTTTAGGCGTTGTAAAAGGTATTGTGAAAGACAAAACTTCAAATGAAGCAATTCCAGGCGCTGTAGTTGTTGTAGATAAAACAAAAGGTGTTTCAGCTGATATGGAAGGTGCGTTTTATATTAGTGCTGCGGAAGGAAGCCACACAATAGAATGTAGTTTTTTAGGGTATAAAAAATATAGTGAGAGTATAACCATTAGAGGAAATGATACTATTATAGTAAATATAAATTTAGGTAATGAAAATGAATCTGGTAATGGAAATCAATTATTAGACGAGGTGGTTATTTCTGCTGGTAGATTTGAGCAAAAATTATCTGACGTAACAGTTAGTATGGAAGTGATTAAACCAACTCTTATTGAAAATAAGGCGTCACAAAGTTTAGATATCATTATGAATCAAGTGCCTGGTGTTGTTGTGTCAGATGGGCAAGCTAGTATAAGAGGTGGAAGCGGATACAGTTATGGGGCAGGTACTCGTGTATTGATGCTAGTAGATGAAATGCCTATGATTAGTGCTGATGCAGCTGACATAAAATGGAATTATTTACCTCTTGAAAATTTAGAGCAAGTGGAAGTGATTAAAGGAGCATCTTCTGCACTATTTGGCTCTTCCGCAATGAATGGCGTAATTAATATGAGAACTGCTTATGCTAAAGATAAACCACAAACTACCGTAACGTTATTTGGTGCAACATACGATGCCCCAAGAAATTTAAAATATAAGTGGTGGAAAGGGACAAGCCAAAATCAAAGTGGTGTAAATTTTTCTCATTCCGAAAAAATAGGACGACTAGATTTGGTATTAGGAGGCCACATGTTTAACGATGAAGGATATCGTTATTTAGAAACTGAAAAACGAGGAAGATTTAACGTGAATTTGCGTTATAACTTTAAAAAAGTTCAAGGATTATCAATTGGTTTAAATACTAATATGATGGAAACCAGAGGTGGCTTATTCTTTTTATGGCAAAATGCCGATTCGGTTTATGCGCCGCAAGGTTTAAGTATTCAAAAATTTTCAAATCAACGTGTAAATATTGACCCATTTGTTACCTACTTTACAAAAAAAGGAGGTAAGTATAGTTTGCGTTCAAGATATTTTTTAACGAATAATACAAACGATAAAAATCAAGGTTCAAGGGCTGAACTTTATTACAGTGAATTTCAATATCAAAAACGTTTTAAAAATAATTTTACGATGACATATGGTGCTGTTTATATGGAACAGCAGGTAATCGCTGATTCATTATATGGCAGACATTCGGGAAAAAATTATGCAGGATATGCGCAGTTTGATTATAAATACAAAAAACTGACTACATCTCTTGGATTAAGAGGCGAATTTAATAGTGTAGATACTTCTTACACTAGAGGTTATCTGACTAAAAAAATAAACAATTTACCCTTTCAACCTGTACTTCGCGCAGGGTTAAACTATCATTTATTTGAATATACATTTATTCGAGCATCTTATGGTCAAGGATATAGATTCCCTACTATTGCCGAAAAATATGTGAGCACGAGTGTTAATATTTTAAAGGTATTTCCTAACCCATCATTACAACCAGAAAGAGGTTGGAGCGCTGAAATTGGTATAAAACAAGGTTTCAAAATATTAAATTTTAAAGGATTTTTAGACGTAGCAGGTTTTTGGACAGAGTACAGCAACATGGTAGAATTTATTTTTGACATTTATGGAAAAAAAACTGGCATCCCTTACATTGATTTAGGTAATGCACTTACCAAATATGCAGGCTTTAAATCTCAAAATGTTGGACGCGCTCAAATTAGTGGCATCGATGCATCGATTACAGGTGCTGGTAAAATGGGCCCGATAAATGTTACAACTCTTATAGGTTTTACATATACAAATCCAATTGATCCGGATTATAATTCAAAGACAGATACACTTGGTATAGAAGGACTAAAAGTATTAAAATACAGAAATCAGCAGTTGTTTAAATCAGATATCCAACTAGATTATAAAAAATTATCTGTTGGTTGGAGCCTGAGATATTATAGCTACATGGAAAACATAGATAGACGTTTTACTCAAAGCGTTTTACACGAATTTAACGATATTGCAGGTGGCATAAATTGGGATGCCAATCAAAGCACATACATTTTGCCTGGATTAAACGAATACAGGGAATCGCACAGAAATTCAACTTACATAAAAATTGGCGGTGTAGATATTATTAAATGGTCTGGTGATTGGATAAATGATTTTAGAATGTCTTATCAATTATCAAAAACAATTAAAACATCTTTAATTGTAAACAATGCTTTTAATGCAGAGTATAGCTTAAGGCCGGGTGATGTTCGTCCTCCAAGAATGTTTTTACTGCAAGTTATGATGAGAATATAGTTGATATTTTAGCAATTTTTAAATATTAATTAGGCTGTAATTAACGTATCTTTACACTAAAAAAAAACATGGAAACAAATTTTAGAAATACCAATTTAAATAATATTGAAAGCGCAACAATCATAAAAGAACGTTCACTTTTTGCATCTGTATTCACATGGATGTTTTTAGCTTTAGGAATTACAACAATTGCTTCGTTACTATTTGCATACAATCCAGAACTTGGTGGCTTGTTGCGAAAATACGATGAGTTTGGAAATCCAGTTGGCACATCAATGTTAGGATGGATTATTATGTTAGCGCCTCTTGGTTTGGTATTAGTAATGAATTTTGCTTTCAATAAACTTTCGTTTGTGGCATTAATGGGAATATTTTTTGGATTTTCGGCATTAATGGGAATCAGTTTAAGTTCCATTTTTTTAGTTTATAATT
>CANHPI010000257.1 GCA_947462425.1 Bacteroidota bacterium | reverse complement strand
TTAGAATGAATAACATGTATTGTATAACCTTTTCTGCTTAAATACTTGGCAAATTTAGCCCAACGCCTTCCGCCTATTCCAGGATATGGAGGGAAAATATAAGAAATTAATAAAATATGTTTTGAATCCATATTTTATCTGAAATTTAATTTTAAATATTTCACGATTTTAAAATACCTATTCCATAAATGCTGCTCTGTTTTAAATTCGCTATGCTGTCGTGGTTTATCATTCATCATTTTATCAAACTCCATTTCAGTTAAATTCAATTTTTTTAAGACATACATTTTTTCATCTTCAATTAATGTGTCATCAAACGACTTGATTTTTAATTCATTTAAAGCTTCAGTTTTAGTTATTTGACCAGAACAAATTAAGTTAGATAAATGAGCTTTTCTTTTATCTATATTAAATTTAACTGGCAAAATATACATTTGATAAAATTTGGTGAATATCGATTCGTAATGTTTCCCACCATAATCTTTCCAACCTAGCTTTTCAGTTATTATTGTTTTTGCTTCTTCCTTATTAAAATCTAAGTAATTTAAAACTTGTATATTTTCAAGTTTCAAAAACCAATAATGATATAGTTTTTTATAAAAACTAACATGGGGATAGGTTTTAATACTTTTTCCCGAACCAAACTGATGATAAATATCTTTTATATTTTCCCAATCTAACTTATCAAACACCCATCCTTTTGGCATGATAGCTTCAGTTGCATAGTTAAAACCACTTAATATATATTTAATTTTATACTTTTTGGCAACCCTACATATTGTAGCATATATAGCATGATCAGTTAATACTTCAATATCTACAACACCTGCACGAAGATACGCTAATTGTAAATCTTTAAATTCTTCCCAATTAATAACAGTAGTATGTAATTCAAAATTTAAAACCTCGCAAATTTTTTTGATATTTTTCACCGCTTGTTCGCTATTCCAACCATTATCAAAATGAGTAATTAATGGCCTTAAACCTTGTTGTTTTGCCCAATACGCTAGGTATGTACTATCAGTACCCCCACTAACACCAATAATACAATCGTATATTTTAGATTTACCTGCCAACTTTATTTTCTCAACTTTGTTAACTAGCCAAATTTTACGATCATCTAATGAACCCAATGAAGCAACTGATTTAATATAATAATTACAATAATTGCAAACTCCATTATTATCCAATTCAAAAAAAAATGTATCACTATTTTTTAATAAACATTTCTTACATTCTAAAATTTCTGTAGCCATAACTATAATTGATTTACTTTAAACCAGCAACCCAAAGTGTAATTATAAAAATCATTTTTTGAAGGTGTTTTATTTCCCAAAATTTTATAATTATAATTTAAATACTCATCGAATTTAGTTTTATTGTTTTTAATCCATTCATCTTGTGGGGTAACAAAACCTTTTTTATCTTTACGGTAACGTATACTCTCAGGCATTTCAGACATACTTTCACGTATAATGTATTTTTGCCAGCCATTTTTAATTAACCATTTATTTGGCAACGAATAACCAAATTCCACTAGTCTATAATCCATAAAAGGATGGCGCGACTCAATACTGAAAGCCATACTATCTCTATCATCTGCTCTTAGATATAATGGCAGCTGATAGGTGTCAAAATCTCGCAGCAATAACTCATCCAGCGTATCAATTTCATTCCAATACTTAAGTAGTTGATGGTCAAACTTTGAAACACCTAATTTAATTTTAGTACTTAATTTAATTTCGTTCATAACAATTTTATGAACTTTACTTTTAGGCATTTGTTTTAAATCACAATATGTGTTTACTAAACACAAATATTCAATAACCTTACCTTGCATTAATAAATACCGACAATAGCGATAAAAATGATGATGATAGCCCGCAAACACTTCGTCTGCTCCCTGACCATTAAATAATATTTTAATACCCGTTTCTTGCGCTTTTTTATAAACACTCCATTGAGCAAAATAGGAAGTCCCTTGCATTGGCCCATCCTGATGATAAATATGATTTTCGAATGATTCAAAGGTAAATTCATCCATAGCTTTGCTATAATATGTTTTACAAGGTAAATCATTAGTTACAATTTTCACGAACGGTGATTCATCAATCCCCTTATGTTCTGGGAAAATAGCTGAAAATCCTAATAACTCATTATTTCTATTTTCATCTTTATTGATATTACGTGCCATATATAAAACAGCACTCGAGTCAATCCCACCAGACAAGGCAAAGCCAAAATCAACATCTGCTCTCATTCGTATTTTTACAGCATCATACAATATCGCTCTAAATTTATCAATGGCATCTTTTTCGTTAATATCAATACTACTTTTTTTTAAGATGTAATAAGGGGTTTGATTTTTTAAAATAACTCCTTCGCTATAATTAACAGGTGAAAATTCTATAAAATTTGATTTTTTGAATCTATTAACATTTTCATAGATTGTTTCTTGATTTGTATCTAAAAATCCAAAATTAATAAAGTCATTGATGTGATTTTGATTTAATTGTAGTTTAAAATTACTAAACGCGTTAATTTGCTTAATTTCTGAAAACAATAAAAAACAATCAGCTCGTTCATAATGGTATAATGGTTTTACACCAAATCTATCATTAGATATTACTATTTTTTTTGTTGAATTGTCCCACAAACAAAAAGACCACATGCCATTAAATTTATTTTGACAATCGATTCCCCAAGTTTTGTATGCTTCTAAAAGCACCTCTGTATCAGAATTTGTTTTAAAATGACAGCCTAATAGTTTTAACTCTTCTCTTAACTCAATATAGTTGTAAATTTCACCATTAAAAACAATCCACGAACCATCATGCCCTTGCATAGGTTGATGCCCATTTACACTTAAATCTAAAATACTTAAACGTTTATGGCCAAAAATTAAATTATAATCATTTAAATTTATTTCATTTAACGAAGTTATATTACAAAATTCGGTATGTGTTTTATCTGTACGGACAATTTTATAATTACCATTTGTTGTATTTATTAAAACAACGCCCTCATCATCAGGCCCGCGATGTTCAATTTTTTTTAAAGAAATAATAAATTGCTCATATAAATCGGGCGATATGTATTGTTTATGAAATAAGACTGAAATGCCACACATGGTTAATTATAATTGATATTTTAAAATTAAATAATTTTCGAGATCCTCCTTAGTATTAATAATAGAAAGCCAGGAATCTTTGTTTGCTAAAGGGAAATGGTTATCTTTAAAATATACAATAGCAGAATTACGCTTTGCGAATGACCGTTCAAATATTAAAGTTGTAAAAAAACATAATGCCACATAACAGTCATCAAATAATTTATTTGAATTAGTATTGTTTGAATTAATTGTAAATGAGATGTCTTTTAAAAATACATTGTAATGTTTAGTTAATTCTGAAATGGAATTGTTGTAATATTTAAATTCTCTGGGATGCGGGTAAATAATTAAGTTTAATTGATAATGTTTTCTTAAAATTGCATTTAAACTAATTAAAATTTTAGTTTCATTATCTTCCATATTAGTGCCCTGATTAATATGACCAAATTTATTTCTTACCCAGCCTCCAGTAGATAAAAAGCCAATATTCAAATTTTTTGATTGTTGCTGAGTATATAAATTCTCTACACAAAAAAATTCTTCTGGTTTACCTAGTAACAAAGTATCATAAATAAGTGTATTATGAAAATATTTCACTTCATTTTTCTGATATTCGTGACAAAGTATTAATTCGTTTGTAATAATTATTTGATTCCATTTATAGATTGGCACTTCTGATGTTACCGTACTTACATAAATATTTTCGCGAATTAAATTCTGTGCTAAAAATGCAGAATTAGTATCATAAGCGCTAAATAAAACACTATTTTTAATGTTACTTTTTTTAAGATTTTCAACACAATTAAACGTTTTTAATACATTAATAAATATGGTGCTAATACCCGATTTGTCTTTTTTTATAAAACCGTAAATACAAAGTAATACTTGCGCAGGTAATATACAAAAAATGAAAATGATTTTTTGTAATACCGTTGAAAAATAAATTAAGTCGTTACCTGCAATAAACTCCGTATGCTGATACTTTGTATCTAAGTTATTGAGGTATGCACTACGCAACTCCTTACTATTAATAGATAAATCATATATTGCAAATGTCACTTGTTCTAATTGACGATGTTTTAAAACTGGTGCTTTTAATATTTTTTTAAATGATGAAAATATATTTTTATATTTATACCTATGTTGTTCCTTTATATCAAAACTTATACTCACTAATTTAGTAAATGCCAATAAATAGCTAGATTTTATACCAAGCAAATAATACAATAATGAGATGTAAAAATTAATAAGTACTTTACTCACTTA
>CANHPI010000256.1 GCA_947462425.1 Bacteroidota bacterium | reverse complement strand
ATCAGCCTTTCTAGTCCAACTATTAGCAACAGGATTAAATTCCCACCAATCGTTTTGAAAAAAGCTATCATCTTTTCCTAATCCAAAATAAATTTTATTGTTAACACAAGTTCCTGTTCCTCCTTCTCGCCCACCACTACTATTTGGGTTGCCCGGAAAATTTGCCTTAGCTGTCCAGCTATCCGTTTGTGGATTATATTCGTAAACACTACTATATAAATTAAACTCATTAGCACCTCCTATAACGTATCCTTTACCATTGCAGCTGATGCCTGCCGATCTAAAAGCAGCAACTGGTACATTAGCTTTACTTGTCCAAGTATTTAATACAGGATCATACATCCAAAATTGATTAAAAAAATTCCCCATACTTGATATGGCATCATCTATACCTCCACCTACATAACCTTTACCATTTAGCTCGAAACCGAAAGAAGCTCTTCTATAACTTGATGGTAGATTTGCTTTTTGTGTCCAGAAATTAAATATAGGATCATACTCCCATAAATCATTATAGCAATTATCATTGGTATCTAAACCACAGGTTACATAGCCTTTTCCGTTTATACTAAAACTAGTTGCCTCAAAGCGTTTACCATTACCAAGTGCCTTTAATTTTGTCCATTGCCATGCAGAATATGCATTTATTGAAAATGCAAAAAGTATACATGTACAAATAACCTTAATTGCGTCTTTCATCATAACTTAATTAATAATAATTTTTTTCGCAGTAATAATATCTTGTTTACTTAATAGAGAAACTAGGTAAACACCCTTTGGTAAACTTGATACAGGAATAGAGTGATTTACTTCGGTTACATTTTCTGTAATTACCTCTTTACCATCAAGCGAGTATATTTTAATGGTGAAAAATTTATCGATATAAGTTTCATTTATTTTTAAATTAATAAAGTCGCTTGTAGGATTAGGGAAAATTGAAATAGAATTAGTTTGACTATATTCATTAATTCCAACCGCAACTTTCCATTCATAAGCCCAAAAATCTGCCAAATTTGTTCCATTTGTTCCTGTTCCAAAATACACATTATCACCTATAGTTATGCATGGAACAAAATGTCGGCGCACTCCAGGAAAAGATTTTGGAATTGTATCCCACATATTTAATATAGGATCATAAAAATAAAAATCCTTTAAATCATTAGGGCTGTCAAATGCAGTTGTTCCCAAACCGATATATCCTTGTCCTCTAACCGAAAATCCGGCAGCTGCAATTCTACCAACACCAATAAAAGGAGCTTTAGTTGTTACTGTATTAGTTACCGGATCAAACATGTATAAAGTGGTTGAATAGGACGGTAAATAATATGCTTTATTATTTAAAACGAAAGAAGCGCCATGCCAACTTCCAGGCATTGCCGTGGTAACTAAACTCCAACTATTAGTTATTGGATTGTAAGAGTATAATTGACTAGCGTTTCCTAACCCTAAATAACCCAACCCATTAATGGCAAATGAAACATGACCATCATTACTAAGTGGGCAAGGTGCCTTGGCTGTCCACGTATTAGCAATGGGATCAAATTCATAAAAATCATTAACAGCTCCAAGTGTTTCGCTATCACCAGATCCCATATAACCCTTATTGCCAATTGTAAATCCAACAGCTCCATGACTTTGGTGAGGATAGTTGGCTTTTTGAGACCATGAATTTGTTGCAGGATCATACTCCCACCAATCTTGAAAACCAACATTTACTGCTCCTGAACTAACATGCCCTAAGCCATAATACACTTTTTTTCCAATGCCAATGCCGCTTGCTCTGTGCCTTCCAACACCAGGGTAACCGGTTTTTACATTCCAAACAAAAGCATCACAAAATCCTTGAAATGAAGTTAAGGTAATAAAGAAAACAAGTATTGATTTTTTCATTGTATTATGGTGTTAAAATGTTTAGGCTATCTAATTCTTTTTTTGATACAGAAGGAGGCATAATATTGTTTTTTAGTTTTTGTGCCATTAAGTTGGCAACTAACTCGGCTTTTTCTTTTGTTTCAAAAGCTTTATTACCTGCAACAGATGGGATGGTAGCCTGATGAATAAATACCACACCATTAGCTAAGATATTATATCCAAAACCTAATTTTGGATTAAGGCTGTCTACTAAAAATAATTGTATACTATAATTAGATTCTTCCGAAATATTAGTTTCTGTTGGAGCAGGAGTTGAAGATGAAATAGTATTGATATTAGAAACTTCTTCGGTTTTATTAGAACACGAAAATAGAAATACAAAAAAAATAAAACTAAAAGGTAAATATTTTACCATAAGCAGCAGACAAAAATATTAGTAAATAAATTATTAATGTAAAGTAAATATAAAAAATAAAACTAGATAATTTAACTCAAAATGAGTAAACCATCTAGTTTATTGAGTGTATTATTGTATTCCTATTTATTCGTAGTAGTAAATTTTAATTTGTGCTGCATCCTTCAAAAAATCAATTTTATTAATTGAATAACGATGAACATTGAAACCTGAACGCAACTTAATATCAGCTAACAATTCCTCTTTTCTATCCGCTTTAATTAACTCTATATTTTCGTACATAATTATTTTAACATTTTCTTTTTTCATAAAAATATTACTTTCTAATAAATAAGTAATTAATAATACAACCGCATTTATCCCAATCAAAAATAAATACTCAATATTATCCTCTGTATCCTTTACCTTTGTAACCGCCGAAACTAATCCAATAGCAATAGTTAAAAACAAGTAGGTCATATCTTTAATAGCAATTTCTTCCGTTTTGTAACGAAGCATACTAAACACTGCAAATAAACCAAATGCAGCTCCCATTGATAAGTCAACTTTATTTAATAAAAAGGATATTAAAAAAATAATGATGTTAAAAATAAAGTAAGTAAAAAATAACTCCCGGTGTTTATAGATAGGATAATATATAAATCGCACTAAAATAAATACTGAGGTTAAATCAATTAATAATCTAAAGCCTATTTTGCCTGATAATTTTTGTAATTCTTCGTAACCTGTTAACATTGGAACTGCATCACTTGCTAATTGTAAGATTGTCATAATTTTATTATTTTATTTACGATTGATAATTTTTGTTTAAAGTTATTTTTTTTTACTTCATTAAAAGAGCTGGCTACACCAAAACAATACTTGCTAATAGAGCCTTGGCGAATATGCTTAGCTCGCATAATAGAAATAAAAGGAGAGGCTACTTTACTGTCTTGTTTAACTTCTGCTATCACTAATTTACTAAGGATTTGTTTTCTTCCTTCACGTTCAAATTCTAAATTCAAATCTAAAGTTAATCGTTCAGCAGAAATTTTATTTACTAATGTAATGCGACTATAATTAATCCAAATTTTGGGAAGTAACTCTAATGGACTAAATGGTAACATTCTTTTTAAAAATTCAAATGCCTTTCCTTTGTTTATTTCAGGCACTTCACTTTCTTTTATTCGCGTTTTAAGTGTTCTGCCTTTATTGTTTTTAAATTTTACTTCCAAAAAACCTAAATTACTTTCTACATAGGTTCTATGTCTGATTTTATATCTATTCAGTTTTCCATTGTGATGTTGATTATAAAGATCAAAATTTTCAGTGTCAAAATACAATGTTTTATAACGGCTTATTTTATTTCCCTCTACATCTAATATCCTATAGTGTTGTTTTGCTTCATTTAAAACTGCTGGCAAATCATCTATATTAAAAACAAACTTAGTGTCTGTTCTATCCATTAATTTAACACTATCCATCTCTTGCAGAGTTATAGGCTCAAATAAATTAAATATAGTGGTTATGCTTTCTTCCATACTATTTAGTAACGTAAACGTATTTTTTTACTGATAGCACTTTTCCATCTGCGTCAACCGTTTTTCTTTCTGTTTTTAGTTCTTTATTATCGTACAAGTACAAATGTTTTTTAGTTAATTTTCCAGCAGCATCAAAAAAACTTTCTTCAAATTTATCTTTTGATATATTATACTTAGTATATTTTTTTTCTACTAACTTACTGTTGGCATCATATTGCTCATCTTCTATTTCGTCACCTTCACTATTGTATTTAGTTTTGTGAATGGATTTAATAGCGCCTTCTTTATTATAATCAATTGTTTCAATCTGATTTCCTTTTGTATCAAAAACAGTTTTGCTTTCGTAAAATGTTTTTCCGTTTTCAGTAACAGAAACAGTAGATCCCTTTATTTTATATTGCTTAACTTGTTTTTTACTTTGAGAAAAGCATGCAAATTGAAGAGCAATAATAAATAAGAATATGTAATTTAGTTTCATATGTAGATATTATTGTTTTTTAATTGTCATATGTTATACGCCATGTATCTTCATTTGTGTTTGTGCGTTCAGGCACATGGCTATTTCATATGTAGATATTTATTTTTTTTAATTGTCATATGGTATACGCCATGTATCTTCATTTGTGTT
>CANHPI010000255.1 GCA_947462425.1 Bacteroidota bacterium | reverse complement strand
ACTTACATGCAAATTTTGTTAGTTCTCATCAAAATCATAAACGTTTAAAAGATTGTAGAAGCAAAGGGACTGTTTTAGCTTTAGAGTTAAATACAATTGAGTATACTCATTATCTCAACAATGCGTCGGAGAGTATTGCATCCTATTTTTTAAAAAAGCATATTATTGTTCGTCCTTTAGGAAATATCTTATACATAATTCCTATTTATTGCATTACAGAAACAGAATTAATGAACGTTTATGAAGTAATTGATAGTTTTTTAAACCAAAATTAACTATTTTAACTATAATATTTTTCATAAAAATGTTTGCCTTTACAATAAAAAGGCTAATTTTGAATGCAAATATTTAGAACTAATCACTATCATATGAACATTCACGAGTATCAAGGAAAAAGTATATTAAAAAGTTTTGGTGTAGCTATTCAAGAAGGAATTGTGGCTGAGACGCCTGAACAAGCTGTTGCTGCTGCCAAACAAGTTATGGAAACATATAAATGCGATGGCGTTGTGGTTAAAGCTCAAATTCATGCTGGTGGACGTGGTAAAGGAGGTGGAGTAAAATTTGCGCCAAATTTAGAGAAAGTAAAAGAAGTTGCTACTAATATTATTGGCATGCATTTAATTACTCCTCAAACTAGTGCAGAAGGTAAATTAGTAAGTAAAGTATTAGTTGCTCAAGATGTGTATTACCCAGGAGCAACGCCTACTAAAGAGTTTTACATGAGCATTTTGTTAAATCGTTCAACTGGCCGTAATATAATTATGTACAGCACAGAAGGTGGCATGGATATTGAACAAGTTGCAGAAGCTACTCCACATTTAATTTGGAAAGAAGAAATTGATCCTAAGGTAGGATTACGTGATTTTCAATGTCGTAAAGTAGCTTTTAACTTAGGTTTAAGTGGTAATGCGTTTAAAGAAATGACAAAGTTTGTAGCAGCTTTATATAAAGCTTACGATGCAATAGATTCTTCGATGTTTGAAATTAATCCAGTTTTAAAAACATCTGACGATAAAATTATTGCAGTTGATGCAAAAGTAACCTTAGATGATAACGCTTTATATCGCCATAAAGATATTGAAGCGATGCGTGATGAATCTGAAGAGAATCCAGTGGATGTTGAAGCTCGTAAAGCAGAATTAAACTATGTGAAATTAGACGGGAACGTTGGTTGTATGGTTAACGGTGCAGGTTTAGCAATGGCTACTATGGATATTATTAAATTAAGCGGTGGAGAGCCTGCTAATTTCTTAGATGTTGGTGGTACAGCAAATGCTGAAAGAGTTGAGAAAGCATTTCATATTATTTTAGGAGACAAAAATGTAAAAGCTATTTTAGTAAATATTTTTGGAGGAATTGTACGTTGCGATAGAGTAGCACAAGGCGTTATTGATGCTTATAAAAACATGGGGACAATTAATGTGCCTATTATTGTTCGTTTGCAAGGTACAAATGCTGAAGCTGCTAAAAAATTAATTGATGAGTCTGGGTTAAAAGTATACTCAGCTATTCAATTACAAGAAGCTGCAGACTTAGTTGCTAAATTAATTGCTAATTAAAAACAGAAATAATAACATGATTATGAAACATAACTATTTTTTAATTGCCCCTTTGGCAGCTTCTTTAATGTTTGCTTCTTGTGGAGGTAATAAAACAGAAGGTGAAGATGAATTACCTGAAGTTGATACTTTAAAAACAGAAGTTAAAACTGAACAAAGCAATGAAACGTTTTTTCAAGTACCATCACCTGGTGAGATGCTTACTTTTATTAAAAAAGTAGGAGGTAAAAACAATAAAAATGTTTCATTCTTAAATAGTCCTGATAATCAAAAAAATTATACTGATAATAAGTCAAAAGCTTTAAATTTTGGTATTTATAGTTGTGATTTAAGCTATTGCAGTATTTTTGAAATTGGTTCTGAAGCCTTAAAATACTTTAAAACGGTTAAACAATTGGGAAATGAAATTGGTGTTTCTTCCGCAATTAAGCCAGAAGTATTAAAACGATTGGAAGGTAGTATAGGAAATTCTGATTCCTTATCTGCTATTACTGATGATATTTATTTTTCATCTTTCGAATCTTTAGAAAATAGCAAACAAGGGCCAACCTTAGCTTTAGTTGTTTCTGGTGGTTGGATTGAAAGTTTATTTATTGCTACAAGTTTAGCCAAATTTGAAGCTAAAAGCCCTGTTGTTGAGCGTTTAGCTGATCAAAAATATACGTTAGATAATTTAATTGAATTTTTGAAAAAGTATGAGTCGGATGCTAACGTAGCTTCAGTATTAGTTCAATTTACTGAATTACAATCCGAGTTTAACAAAATTGGAGAAAAAGATGCCGCAGTTGTTACAACATCGAAATCAGTTAAAGTTTTAGGTGGCGGAAAAGAACTTGCTATTACTGCTGATCAATACAAAGTTATTGTAGAAAAAATAAAAGCAATTAGAAATTCTTATACATTAACTAAATAATCAAAATTATGAAAAAAATAGTATTATCGTTATTTATACTAAGTTCTGTAATGTTATATTCGCAGACGAGTGTGTGTGGGCAATTTCACAGGAAGTATTGCACTGTTGATTCTAAAAAAGGAGATAACGCAGGATGGATGTATAATGCACAATCCAAAAGTGGATTATTTAACCAAGGTTCTACATCAAAAATTCGATGTGTAATTTACAAAGGAATGGATTATAGAATTAATGTATGTTGCGAAACAACGCTTGGAGATAAATTAATTTATAAAATTTTTGATGCGCGAACGAATGAACTGTTGTATGATAATTCTACAGTTCAAAACGCTCCATTATTTGAATTTCAAAGCACCGCAACTCGTCAGTTAATTATTGAACTTACTGTGCCTAGTGGTGCAACTGCTCAAGATAAACATAAGCCAATGGAAGCTGCTTGTGTAGGGTTGTTAATTGAACACAAAGTTACTGAAAAACAAGGTTTTTCTCAGTACTAATAGTTTTTTTTATATTTTAAAACCATCAGCTAAAACTGGTGGTTTTTTGTTTAGCACATTTATGTGTTACTTAAAAAAAGACAAGCAAAAGTATTTTACTTTATAGACAGTCATATATGACTGAAAGCTTAATTGTAATAAAAATCTTTAGTGCGCTTGTAAAGAGGAAGAATCCATCCAAATCTAAATCCAATTAACATATCAAAGCGTTGTTGAGTATCCTCTAGGCCTGTATCATAATTAAAGCCGCGCATACTCTTAGTCATACCTTCATAAAATTCAAAACCAAAATAACAATTTGACAAACGATTATTACTAATATATTTATAACCAACAAATTGAGTTAAGGCAAAGCCACCACTTAAACGATCATAGCCTTTTTTTAAATCTTTATCAACTGACGCAATTTTTTGGTTTGCATCATATAATTTTATTTTATGTTGCATCCAACCGCCTCCAACTGTAAAAAAAACACCTGAATTTGGATTGTTTCCTAATTTAGAAAATAAATAGCCAACATTGCCATAAATATTCCAGCCTCTTTCAGTCAATCGCAAATCAGCAGGGTAACCTTCGTTATCAGTAATAGAACCGCTTTCATTTCTCATTCCTGCTACAACATCTTCCCGAACATTTCTACCAAAAAAATAACTTCCTTCAACGCTGAATAATATATTATGTTTCGTTTTCCAAATAAAACTTGCGCCCGCACTTAGGTTTGGGCCAAATCGTTTTTCTAAATCATATTTAGGTAATTGTCCACTAAAATGCATTCCAACCATTAGGATACGAAAACAAGAATCTTTTACAGATTGCGCATTTGTTTGCATTTGAAATATTAAACAAATGCAGATGATGATGTAAATTTTATGTTTCATTAATAATGATATATTATAATCGGGGAATTTATACTTCAAAAATAGAGGATATTTATTATAAAACCTACATCTTGTTTCTACACAAAAAAAGAGGCTGTCCCAATAATGAGACAGCCTCTTTTTATTAAAAAACAATTTGTTATTTTACAATTTTATAAGTTGCAGATAATTTTTCGTTTTTAACATTAATGAAATAAATACCTTGTGTTAATTCTGAAGTATTAAAATTAATAATGCTTGAATTTGATTTATCAGATGAAACAACCTTGCCCATTACATCTAAAATAGTGATGTCTAAGCTAATATTAGTTTCATTATTTATTTTAACTTGATCATTAAACGGATTAGGGTAAACATTTATTAAATTAGATAAAGCGTTATTTTCTTCAATTGAAGTAACTGAATAAGTAGGAAGTGGAATAAGATTACCTCCAGAAGCTAATGCAACCCACAATCCAAAAGCAGGACCATTACTATTAGTTGATGGACTTAAGAAACCACTTGCTAAAACCGTAATAGCATTACCCGTTAATCCTAATGTATTTAAAGGAGCTAAATAACTTACTACTGTTGAAGTTCCTGCAGCATCAGTGATGTGTAATGT
>CANHPI010000254.1 GCA_947462425.1 Bacteroidota bacterium | reverse complement strand
TGTAAAACCAATGGATGTAGAAATAATAAATTGGATTGAAGGATAATAATTAATTCTTTTAAAAAATTAAGTGAATTTAAAAATCACTTATTTGCAAAACCAATCAAAAACCCAAGCTAATTAGAAACTAGTTTGGGTTTTTCATTTTCACTTTTGATTATTGTATTGCGAGTAATTAATTTTTAATATATTTATATAATACCCAACTCTTCTAAAATGTATTTAGCGCTTATTATATTTTAGAATTTTTCCATTATTTAATTTGAGAGATTTTATATTGTTTTTCATACTCTTCTTTTGAGGCTATTTCGCAGGTATTTCCAATATCATTTAATAAATCGTAAATAAAATTTCTATCAGGTAATATTTTAGCAATATGTTTTACAACAATTACTTTACTGCCAATAAAACTAATTTCATCAAATTCACTAACACTAATGATTTTAAAAAAGTTTTTATTGTT
Source organism: Bacteroidota bacterium (assembly GCA_947462425.1). The sequence goes on along the minus strand of CANHPI010000254.1, from coordinate 3,994 downwards.
TTTGTATTTACGATAGGTTGGAAAAGTAATTTCTGTTTTTATGTCACCCTGAGCGGAGTCGAAGGACTGTTCTTTTTTTAAATTCATATGCGATGTTTCATTTAAGCATGTCGCCAATCCTTTCAATTTATCCCAATTATTTTCAATAATTGCTTCTTTCTTTTTTCTTGTCCACCTCTTTAATTTTTTTTTCAAATGCAATTGCTTGATTTACGTCATCAAACGCTTCATAAAATACAAGTTCATCAGGTCTTTTGTTGTGCGTATAAGAATCTTTATTGATTCCTGAATTATGTTCAAACAATCGTCTTTCAATATCATTTGTTATTCCGGTGTAATATGATTTATTAGAACATTTAATATGTATACAAAGTAATTAGATATTCTCATTTTTCTTTAGTTTGGCTTCGACTCCGCTCAGCCTGACATAGCATGATTTTTCTCATAAAAAAAGCGTCCGCCAGTTGGCGGACGCTTTTAATTTTTAACTACATACCTTGAGGCATAGATTGACCTTGTTGTTCTTCAGGCATTAACTCCTCCATGGGAACAACAGCCGTTAAACGTTTCATCAAATCTTTTGAATGTGCATCTTGTTTAAATTGCTCAGCTAACATTACTAAACGACGCATAATTTCTTTTGACTGTCCAACTTCTCTGTTAAATGAGGCACGATGCAAAGATGTTTGAGCTTTATAAACTTTTAAATCGTTTTCATAAATATCAAATAGCTTACCGGATAATTCTGTCGCCTTTTTCATATTACCAATTTGATAATACCCTGCAATTACAGTATAAAGCGTAGCTTCGTAACGCACATTTTCATCAGGCATTTTTGCTATGCATAAATCCAAAACCTTTTCAGCTTTTTTCTTTTGACCTTTATTAATTAATGCACCTGCTAATGTTGCCATTTGCATACGCATATTTGAGGCCATACGTGTACAATTTTCATCTAAACTTACACCAGGCTGATCCAAACCACCCCAACCAAATTTATTCATGATGTTATCATACATGATGTCAGTATTTACACGTCCACCTTGAGCCATTTCACTTTCAGTATTTTTAATTGGAGTTAAGCGATACGCTAAGCCTTCTAATTGAAAATAGTCTTCTAGGCCCAAATAAGCTTCAGCACCTGTAGTTACAGCAAAATAAATAGGACGTTTCCAGTTATTATGTGCAATTAAATCCAAAACCATTAAATCGTTTTTAGTTAAGTACTGACGGTTAATTGTCCATTTAATAGATTTCACTAAACGTGCAGTATCCTTAACGGCAATTACTTTTTCACGCATTACTGTTGCTGAATCAACAGGAACGTAGAATGTTTTAGCCGGAAAATAATCTAAAGGCTTATTACCGTAATCTAATTTATTTTCTATATCATCCGACACTACAAAGTCAATTGCTTTTTTCAAACTCATTGGTCCTGCACCTTTATCCATTATATAAACTACCTCACGTTTACTTTGTGTGTATTTTTCTTCAGGTATTGTAAATGGCACTGGTGCTGATTCGTATGCCGCACGGCGCATTTGATTTATGTACCAATCGGTTTGTAATAAACTTAAATTTACAACACGTACATCCGTTCTTATACCTTCAACCTCTTGTGCATACCATAAAGGGAATGTATCATTATCTCCATTTGTAAATAAAATAGCATTAGGCGCACAAGTATTTAAGTAATTCACCGCAAAATCTCTACTCATGGTACGTTTAGAACGGTTATGATCGTCCCAACCCTCTGCTGCCATTAATGTTGGTATTATTAAACCCAAAACAGTTGCTAAAAGTGAAGCCGTTTTTGCGTTGGTTTTTTTACTTAAAAAATCAAAAATAAATAATACACCAAAACCAATCCAAATAGAAAACGCATAGAACGAGGCGGCATAAGCATAATCACGTTCACGCGGTTGGTAAGGGTATTGATTTAAATAAACAACAATAGCTAAACCGGTTAATAAAAATAATAAAGCCACTACCCAAGTATCACCTTTATTGTTTTTTAATTGAAATAAAAATCCAAACAATCCTAAAATAAAAGGTAATGCATAAAATGAATTGCTAGCTAAGTTATTTGATGCAGCGTGAGGAACAAAAGATGTATCGCTGTCTAAAATAAAATCATCTAATCCTTTAATACCAGTTTTCCAGTTTCCCTCTAAAGGATTACCATTTAAACCTTGAATATCGTTTTGACGACCAATAAAGTTCCATGCAAAATAACGTAAGTACATATATTTTACTTGGTAACTAATAAAATAAGTTAGGTTAGCTGTAAATGTTGGAATTTGAACTTCCTCTAACTGCCCACTCTGCTCATTCATTTTTTGTTTGGTTTTATGATGGCTTTGCACATCTCCCCAATAACGGTAAGCAGCTTCGTGGTTACCTTGCTGACTCCACATACGAGGAAATACTGTACAATATTCATCTTCATAAGCCGGTACCGATTTTTTACGATCATCAACCACTGCATATTTATTTGATTTTTCATCCTTAGCATAAATAGGATCTTTATCACCAAAATATTGTTGAGATTTAGTTGGGGCATTATAGTAATTACCATACGTTAAAGGAAAATCACCGTATTGTTCACGATTTAAATATGACAACATGGTAATTGCATTTTCTGGATCATTTTCATCCATTGGTGTATTAGCCTGTGAGCGAATAATTAAAACAAAGAAAGATGAATAACCAATCAATAAAGATGTAAAGCTTATTAAAATAACATTTAACGTATTATTACTTTTTGATTTTAAATAATTAATACCATACAGCATACCACCCAGTACTAACAAACGTGTGAACATAGCGGATGCGCCATAGCCGGAAATAACCACTAAAAATGTAAATGCAACAGCTGTATAAAAACCTAATTTATAATAAGATTCTTTTTTCTTTACAGTATACATAATTAACGATGCTAGCGCAACAAACAACAATAAGAAATAAAATATAGAACCGATATTAAAGCCCATGTGTAATTTATTTACAAAAAACACTTCAAAATCAGCAGCAAACTTTACAATTTTAGGAATCATAATGTTTTGAATACCACCTAACAATACCAACGAAATAATGCCTGTAATAAAAAACGATTTCCAAGTAAATGCATATTTTTTATAATAGTAAATAAAGCAAATAGCCGGAATAGCTAATAAATTTAATAAATGCACGCCTATAGATAATCCCATTAAATAAGCTATAACTACTAACCAACGCATAGCACCCACCGGGTTTGTAGTATCTTCCTCTTCCCATTTAAGAACCGCCCAAAAAACTAAAGCTGTAAAAAAAGACGACATGGCGTAAACCTCACCCTCAACTGCCGAAAACCAAAATGAATCAGAAAATGTATAAGCTAAGCCACCAACAATACCAGCGCCAATTACAGCCCATTGTTTACCCGAAGTAAATTCTTCCTCTTTTTTAACAATAGCTTTTATCCCTAAACGCGTAATTGTCCAAAATAAAAATAAAATTGTAAATGAACTGGCTAATGCCGACATAATATTAATCATTTTACCAGCTAATGCTGGATCGCCACCTGCCAACAAAGCAAACATACGCCCAACAATCATAAAGAAGGGTGCACCTGGTGGGTGACCAACTTCTAATTTGTAAGCACAGGCAATGTACTCGCCACAATCCCAAAAGCTTGCTGTTGGCTCAATGGTTGATACATAAGTAATAGTAGCAATGGCGAAAACAATCCACCCAATAATGTTATTTAATTTTTTAAACTGCATATTTTTATTTTAAAAAGCTATAAGATGCGAATTTAACTAAAAAATCAAGTTAAACGGAATGAATTTTTTTTTTATGATTTTTTTGTAAATGAATATTTTTTGCTATTTTTGTCGCCCGAACTTTAAATTAGTTCAGACTGTCCGATGGTGTAACTGGCAACAAGACTGATTTTGGTTCAGTAGAGTCTAGTTTCGAGCCCTAGTCGGACAACAATTAAACATGATAAACC
>CANHPI010000253.1 GCA_947462425.1 Bacteroidota bacterium | reverse complement strand
TTCTCCAAGTTTTAAACTATCTTTTGTATGTAAATTGGGGGTAGAATTGTTGAAATTTAATTGATTTTTCATATCCATCCCCTCTTCATATAAATATAAAACATCTTCATATTTACTTGTGTTTTCTATGATTGCAATTATTTGATTTTTGTTCACTAAATCATTATTTTTAACTAGTAAGTAAGCCAACTTCCCATTATTTTTCGCAAAACATGTTATTGGTTGGTTTATCGTAATTAAGGTAATATCTGCTGTTATTATATCTGGGTAACGAATAAAATAACTTAATGCTATGCTTGTTAATATTAATATAAATACAACAAAAATTCCCCAACGCAATACCCATTTTGGTGTAGAAGTTAAAATTTCGTTAACTTCTTGGGCACGCAATATAATCTCTTTCTCCATTTAGCTTCCTAATTCTAATTGATTTTTAACTAATTCGTAATAAGAACCTCGTAATGAAATTAATTCGGTATGATTTCCTTTTTCAATAATTTCTCCTTTATCTAATACAATAATTTGGTTAGCATTTTTTACTGTACTAAGCCTATGTGCTATAACAACTACTGTTTTGTTTTTGAAAAATTCGTTCAAATTATTCATAATTACTTTTTCATTGTTGGCATCCAAGGCACTTGTTGCTTCATCAAAAAATAAGTAATCAGGATTTTTATATACAGCTCTTGCTATTAATATACGTTGTTTTTGACCAGCACTAATTCCAACACCTTCCATGCCAATTTTGGTATTGTAACCTAATGGTAAAGTGTCAATAAACTCTTTTATGTTTGCGACGAACACAGAATGTTTCAATTTTTTTTTATCTATAATATCAACACCAACAGCTATATTATTAGCAATTGTGTCATTAAAAATATAGCCTTCTTGCATTACAACCCCGCATTTATCTCGCCATGCTTTTGAAGAAATATCCTTCAAACTAGTACTTTCTAAATTAATAACCCCTTTGGTTGGGTCATAAAACTTCAATAATAGTTTCATCATTGTTGTTTTACCGCTACCGCTACTGCCAACAACTGCCGTAATTTTGTTAGCTGGTATATTAACAGATAAATTATTTAGTACGGTGTCATTTCCAATACCTTCATATTTAAAAAACACATTATGAAAATGCAAAGATGCATTGTTTTCTATCTCATGAATTAATTTACTATTTAAGGGCTCTTCATCTTCTTTATTATGAATTTCACTTAAGCGTTCTAAACTTAATTTTGCATCTTGCCAATGCTGAACAAAATCAACCATCTCCATCACAGGAGCATTTAATTGGCCAGTTATATAACTAATAGAAAGCATCATACCTAATGTAACTTTGCCCTCTAAAACTAATTTAGCTGCGACAAAAGTGATTATTATATTTTTTAATTCGTTAATAAGTGCCGATCCTGAATTCTGAGCAGTGGTTAAAGATAATCCCTTTAAATTTATTTTAAATAATTTCACTTGCAACACTTCCCATTGCCATCGTTTTTGACGCTCTGCATTGTGTAATTTTATTTCTTGCATTCCATTAATAAGTTCCATAACCTTACTTTGGTTTTGACTACTTTGGCTAAAACGTTTATAATCTAAATCAGCTCTTCGTTTTAAAAAGATGGTTATCCATAAAAAATACAATAATGTTCCAATTAAAAACACAATATATATTTTCAGGCTATAAAATGCTAAAACCCCACTAAATATTATGAAGTTGAAGGCGGAAAATAAAGTATTTAGAGATGAGCCAGTTAAAAATTGTTCGATTCGATGATTATCGGTAATTCGTTGCATTATATCCCCAGTCATTTTCGTATCAAAGTAACTAATTGGTAATTTCATTAGCTTTGCAAAAAAATCGCTGACTAAACTTATATTAATGCGACTGCTAACATGCATTAAAATATAATTACGAATAATATCAATAGTTGCCTTGCCAAAAAACACCATTAGTTGTGCAAAAAGTATAAGATAAATGAACTTAATATCTTTGTTTTGTATTCCTACATCTATAATACTTTGCGTAAGAAATGGGAATATAAGCTGTAATATAATCCCTGCAAGTAAGCCAAAAGATAATTGTATAATTGCTTTATGGTGTGGCTTTAGATACCCAAATATAAATGAGAAATTTTGTTTTTTTTCTTTTGTTTTAATATCAGAATTATCCGAGAAAAATCCAGGTGTTGTTTCTAATAATAATAAAATTCCTTCATCTTTGCCATCACTTACCCAACTTTTTATAAATTCTTCTTTGGTATATACTAATAATCCATGTGCAGGGTCAGCAATATAGATTTTATTTTTTTTGATTTTGTATATAACAACAAAATGATTTTGATTCCAATGCGCAATGCAAGGTAAGGGAGCGTCTTCAATTAATTTATTTAAAGTTACTTTTACACTAAGTGTCCGGAAACCTATTTTTTCTGAAGCCTCACTTAACCCTTGTAAATTTGAGCCTTCTCGTGTAGTCCCAGTTATACGAATTAATTCTTTTACATTGTAATTTTTTCCATAATGTTTTGCAATCATAAGAACGCAAGCTGGGCCGCAAGCCATTTCGTCATGTTGTTTATAGTGTTTAAATGTCATTAATTTTTAATAAGAAATGTTTAGGAGTAATTAGAATTTCATTGTTTTTTTTGTTCAACTTTTAAACCCCACATCGAGAGATATTCAGATAAAGTCTCTAGCCCAATTGACATTCTCCATTCATCTACTTTTTCTTCATTTTCTAATGGAAATAATTCATAAGAATTTGTCTTTTTATTAAATCTTAATTGTGAGCCATATTTTTGAGGTTTGTTTTGGCCTACTTGTATTCTATCATACATTAAAGCATAATCTTGCCAGCTTGCTTCTTTCATTTCACATAGTTTTTTAATTATTGGCAAATATATTTTTTGCTTTTTAATATCACTATGTTGTATTATTAAGAAAGCAGTTGCGGATGCTCTGGAGCCAACCATACTAATTTTAGGCCACCCTTTTTGATGTATAAGAATTTTTAATTCTTTTTGATTTTTATCGTTTATCATTTCTTTCAAATCCCAGAGCGCGCTTACTACATTTGAACTTTCACCAATTTTATTTTCAGCCAATCTAATTTCACTGTAATAAGCTTGATCTAAAGCTGTCATTTTCCATAATTTTTTCGCATAAACAATATCTTTTATGTGTATTTTTGTTTTAATTTCCAACATATTGATAAGTGTATTTTCAAAATCTGCCCAGCGTTTATCTTTTTTTAATGATATAAAATCAGGATCATACAATGCGTTAAAAACCGTGTCTAGTTTAATTGCTAAATGTAAATATTTAAAACATGAGTCATATTGTTTGGTTTTTGATAAAGTACAGGCGTAATTATAAATGTTTATTTTGTCAGTAGGGTCATTTGAATAACATCTGTAATATTCATTTAGAGCCCCTTTTAGGTCGCCTACTTCTCTTAAACTATCAGCTGGGCTTTTGATAATCATAAAATCTTGTGCGTAACTATCAAGAAACGTTACGAATAGCATGACAATAAAAAAGTGCATTTTGTACTCCATTGTAATTTGATTTTTTGTAAAAATTAAAAATTTAATTTACTTTTATTCAGTGCGCAATGAATTTAAAGCTTTGTATACTTATCTAAATCATTTAATTATCAAATTTTGATTTTGTAATATTCAATGGCTTTTTGTTTTAAAGGATTAACGCTCCATTCTTGCCATTCGGCTGTATAAGGGTTGTATCCGCATTTTAATGGTTTACTAGTAATATCTTGTGGGTTTTCGATATATGCTCTGCAATCAGTACAAATATGTCTAAACTCACAATCTTTACAAACTGAAATATCATCCTTTTTTATATTCCAATATTTTTTAAAATGAGGTTTGTTTATTGCCTCTTCTAAAGTTGTGTCTTTTATATTACCAAAATTATCTTTCATACTTGGACAGTTTTTTATATTACCATCGACATCTATACTAATTTTTCTGTTTAAACAAGTGTTATGATGTTGAGATTCTGTGTAGTGATCCATTGTAAATGAAAAATAATCTTTATTTATATTACCGCAATTCAATTTATTTACAATATTATCAGCTACAAAAAATATTGTTCCCATGCCATTTTCATTGGAGGGTTTAATGAGTTTTGTTGAGACAGTATCATAAATAAGAAGTATTTTTATCCTCTTAAAATTGTTGATTAATTCATTTAGTAAATCAATGTTTAATTCAGAGCTAAAAGGTATGTACAATTCTAATGATTGATTTGTGCTATTTTCAAAATGATTTAAAACTTCTCTATAAAATGAAATTTCGTAGCTTTTAAAAAATCTAATTTGGACAGCATGGCAACCTAAATCGTCGAGTTGATTAGTAACAGTTTTTAAATCGATTATTTCGTTTTCAATATCGATTATAGCATTATTTATTTCCGAAGGAGAATCCCAAACAAGATTAATTGGAGGTTAAAGAGGAATTTCA
>CANHPI010000252.1 GCA_947462425.1 Bacteroidota bacterium | reverse complement strand
TTAGTTGTCATATGGTTTAGCCAGTTTATCTTCATTTGTGTTTGTGTTTTAGCAAACATGGCTATTTCATATGTAGATATTATTGTTTTTAAATTGCCATAACTTGTCCCGAACTTGATTCGGGATGGTTTAGCCAGTTTATCTTCATTTATGTTTGTGTTTTGGTAAACATGGCTATTTCATATTTGGAAACTCTATTTTATTAATTATCAGCTTTATTACACTAACATATTTATCTGAATTATTTTTCCTCAATTGCAAAATTTATGGTATTTTCACACCTCTTTTATGATAAGTTATATTAATGGCCAAATAGCCGAACTAAATCCTGCTTTGGCAGTTATTGAAGCCAATGGGGTAGGGTATGGCTTGTTAATTTCATTAACTACTTATAGCCAAATACAAGGAAAACCTACAGCAAAATTGTATGTAGAAAGTGTTTATATCAGGGATGATAACCCTAGATACTTTGGATTTGCTGATATCGAAGAGCGCGACTTGTTTCGGAAGCTTATTTCTGTATCTGGCGTTGGTGGCGGAAGTGCCATATTAATGCTTTCATCTTTAAGCGCATCTGAAATTGCTGGGGCAATTAATACAGCTAATGTGGCTCTATTAAAAAGTATTAAGGGAATTGGTGAAAAAACAGCACAACGCATTGTGGTTGATTTAAAAGGAAAAATGGGAAAACATGAAGGCGGTATTTCTCAAATTTTAAATCCTTCGTACAATAAAAACAAAGAGGAAGCGTTAATGGCTTTAATTACTTTAGGATTCCCTAAATTAATTGCCGAAAAATCAATTGAAAAGGTAATTAAACAGCAAGGTATTTCTACTGATAATGTTGAACTGCTGATAAAATCAGCACTTAAAAATATGTAATTTATAGCGTGGTAAAAGGGGTAGTTAAATTTCTTCTTGTAGGTTCTGTATCGGTTGGATTAATGAGCGTTGTAATTGGTTCAAAAGCCAAAAATGCGCCATTAAGTAAACCGCATTATCTGTATAGCCCAATTTTACAAGCAGATTCGCCTATTGTTACTAAAGATGATTTACCTTTTAAGTTTAATGATAATAATGGAGGGCAGCCCAATTTTGATGATAAAAGTGGTTTATACCTAAGCAATCCATCAAACATAAAAACTGAAACTAATTACAATACACAAACTGGAAATTATGATATTACCCAAAAAATTGGGGATATGGATTATCGCCCAGAAACTTATGTAGAGTTTAAAGATTATCAGGATCAATTATTTAAAGATGCAGTTAAAAATCATTGGAAGTCTAAAATAAAAGCCGAAGACCTTCAAAATCAAACAAAAAAAGGTACGATTCCTAAATTAACGATTAATAGCGAAATTTTTGACCGAATATTTGGAGGAAATCAGGTTGATATTAAACCTACTGGAACGGCCGAATTAATTTTTGCATTAAATCGTAATAAAACATTAAATCCTGCCATTCCCCAGCGTCAGCAAAAGGTTACAAATTTTGATTTTAACATGCGTATTCAATTAAACTTAATTGGAAAAATTGGAGATAAGTTAAAAATAACCACCAGTTATAATACCGAAGCCTCATTTGATTGGGAAAATCAAATGAAATTAGAATATACAGGATATGAAGATGAAATAATTAAAAAAATTGAAGCTGGTAATGTTACTTTGCCTTTAAATAGTTCCTTAATACAAGGAAGCCAAAGTTTATTTGGAGTTAAAACACAATTGCAATTTGGCAGGTTAACAGCAACTGCTTTATTTTCTCAACAAAGAGGAAAAAAACAGGAAGTTTCAGTTCAAGGAGGTGCTCAAACTATGTATTTTAATGTAGCCGCTGACAACTATGAGGTAAACAAACATTATTTTATGGGTCATTTTTTTAGAGATAATTATGACAATTGGATGGCTACATTACCTGTGGTAAATACACCAATTATTATTACTAAAGTAGAGGTTTATATTTCTAATCAAACTGGTAGTTCGGAACAAGTTAGAGGAATAGCTGCATTTTCGGATTTAGGGGAAGATCAAGTACATGTTAATCCTAGCTTAAATAACCATCTGGCATTACCTACCGGAACATTTGCATGTCAACCTCCAGGATCCCAGTATATTATAGCAGACAGTATTGGAGAAAACCCTCACAATGGGGCTAATAGCCTGTATAGCATTTTAACTAATTCAGTAAATGGTTTAATTGCTGTAAGAAGCAATACTTTACAGGCAATAAACTCCATTTTACAGTCACCACCTCCAAGCGGGCCAAATTCTTGTAATTCAAATGGTCAATTCATGATTGCTTCCAGAGATTTTGAATATGTATCCACTGCCCGCAAATTAAATCCTTCAGAGTTTACTTTTAATAGTCGATTAGGTTTTATCTCTATTAATCAATCTATTAATAATGATGTAACTGTTGCTATAGCTTATCAATATACGTATAATGGTAAAGTATATCAGGTTGGCGAGTTTTCAGATCAGTTTACAACCGGACCATTATATTTAAAACTCTTAAAAAGTGGGTCAATCACTAGTCCTAAATTTAGTACCTGGGATTTAATGATGAAAAACGTGTATTCTTTAGGAGCTTATAATTTAAATGCTGCTGATTTTAAATGTGATATTTTTTATAACAATATTGAAACTGGAATTGATATTCCTTATATTCCATATGGAACTGTTAACGGAAAGTTATTGGTTCAAACCATGGGCTTTGATAAACTTAGTGTTAATGGTGATCCATTTTCGGACGGTGTATTTGATTTCATTAAAGATTATACCATTAATCCCACAAATGGTCGAATCTATTTATCCTCAAAGGAACCATTTGGAGAAAATTTGAGAAGTAAGTTTGATCCAAGTGATTTTCCTACAGCCAATAAATATATTTATCAGGAATTATATGATTCAACCAGAACGGTAGCACAGCAATTACCCGAAAAAAATAGGTATAAAATAAAAGGACAATATAAATCCGCATCTGGCTCCGAAATATCCTTAAATGCATTAAATATTCCTCAAGGTGCTGTTCAAGTTACAGCTAACGGACAACAGTTAGCAGAGAATGTTGACTACACTGTAGATTATACTTTAGGGCGAGTAAAAATTATTAACGAAAGTATTTTAAATTCAGGAGCTAATATAAAGGTAAGTACCGAGAGTAATTCCTTATTTAATGTTCAGCAGAAAAGCTTATTTGGTACCCGTTTAGATTTTAAAGTTAACAAGGATTTGACTATAGGTGGCACTTTACTTCATCTTAACGAAAAGCCTGTTACTCAAAAAGTTAGTATTGGTGATGAGCCTGTTTCAAACACTATTTGGGGTTTAGATTATAATTATAGAACGGACGTTCCTTTTTTAACCCGTTTAATTGATAGAATACCCTTAATTAATACCAAAGAGATGAGTTCAATAACTACCCGTGGTGAGTTTGCTCAATTGATTCCGGGAGTAGCAAGAGCTATTGGTAAAGATGGCAACTCTTATGTAGATGATTTTGAAGGGAGTATTTCACTGATTGATTTAAAAAGTCCCCAAGCTTGGTCACTTGCAAGTATCCCACAATTACAACCTACATTATTTCCGGAAGCATCATTTAATGATGATATAAAGGCAGGTTTAAACAGAGCCCAATTTAACTGGTATAATATTGATCCTTTGTATCATGGTGTAATTAGTAACAGTGCAAAACCTGCTAATATTACTGAAGCAACTTATTCAAATAATTTTATGCGTCAGGTATTAGAAACAGAATTATTTCCCACTAAAACTCCAGCAAATGGTCAACCTGTTGTATTGTCAGTTTTAGATTTAGCATTTTATCCGGGTGAACGTGGTCCTTATAATTATGATGTTAATGCAGTGGGAGGTATTTCAAGCGGGGTTACTTCAACAGGTCGTTTGGCAAACCCCGAATCTCGTTGGGGTGGTATTATGAGAAGATTAGAAACTAACGATTTTCAGGCAGCAAATATCGAATACGTTCAATTTTGGATGATGGATCCCTTTAACGAAGACTATAATAGCACGACATATCCAGATATGAATCAAGCTAATAAACCAAGTGGTGAATTATATATTAATTTAGGTAATGTTAGCGAAGATGTTGTTAAAGATGGTAAAATGTTATATGAAAATGGTTTACCAGGTGTAAGCGCCTCTAGTGCCAATTTACCTACTATTGAATCTAATATCGGAAGGACTCCATCATTGCCTGCAATTAATAATTCATTTGTTAATGATCAAAATGATAGACCTTATCAAGATGCCGGTTATGATGGCTTAGTGGATAGTGCTGAAAGACGAAAATTTTTACCATTTATCTCAGCTTTATCCCAAGTTGCATCAGGCCCATTAGTTAATGAAACTGTTAATGTTGACCCAAGTTCGGATAAATACCATTTTCATAGAGGTAGTGATTATGATGGATTACCAGAGTTAGAAGGAAATACCCTACATCGTTATAAAAAATATAATAATGCCGAAGGAAATTCACCAAC
>CANHPI010000251.1 GCA_947462425.1 Bacteroidota bacterium | reverse complement strand
GTTATAATATCGTTAACTATAGATTGAACTGTATTAAGAATAACATCGTTTGATAACAAAGATGTTTTTAAATCGATAGATGCTTGTATGCGAGATTTAATGTGTTGTATCATTTTAATAAAAATATTTAACGCATAAATTTAATAAAATATATTTAATTCATTTTGCTTATTGTAGTAGCGTTTAAATTCTACAAAATAAATACTTTGAATTTAAGGCAAAGTTGTGTTATCAAAAAAATGAAATAGTAAATGAAGAGTTAAATTTACAATTTGATTCTAGCTTAATAATACCAGTTTTTTCAAGTATATTTTTATTTGTATCAACGCTGTCAGCAATTCCATACCAAGGTTCTAAACAAACAAATTGCTCTGTATTTTTTTTAGTCCAAATTCCAAAATAAGGCCAATTTTTTGACGTAAGTGCTACGCCATGATTTGTTTTTCTTGAAACTAAATGAACTTCATCAATTTGCGAATTCATAAAAACCAAAGCATCATTATCAAATAACTGTTTTGATACGCTTAGTTTATGATGAATTAAATCTATTGATTTTGTTTGAGACGAAATCAAACCATCGTTTAATTTGTTAATAATTAACGACTCTTTATATGGAAAAACTAATTCGTAATCATTGAATGATTCATTTGATTGTAAAGGACAATTAAATGCTGGATGAGCGCCAAAAGAAAAATATAAATCACAATTATCCGGATTTAAAACTGAGTAACTTATTTCCAAATCATTTCCAATCAATTTATATTTAATTTGAAAACTAAATTGAAATGGATAAATTCTTAAACTTTGCTCCGAAGCTTTAAGCTCAAAAAATAAATAATCATCAGCCTGCTCAATGCATATAAATTCACTATCTCTTGCAAAACCATGTTGAGATAATTGATATGACTTAGATTGATATATAAATTCTCCATCTTTTAATTTACCAACAATTGGAAATAAATTTGGAGCATGTCTAGCCCAAACAGTTTCATCTGCTTGCCAAATGTATTCAATGTTTGTTTCTTTAGAAAACACTGAACATAATTCTGCACCAAGTGAACTTACCTTAATAGATAATAAATTATTTTGTAACTGAAAAATAGCCATTATAAGGAAATTACACCTTCAATTACTGCAGCTTTTTCATAAATATCAATAATCTCATCAACACTCATCACAACCTGCTTTACTGTAATACTTATATAATTCCCTTTAGAAGATTGTTTTTGAATAATATCAGCATCATTATCAAATATTGCTTCTACTAAAGCCATAGTTCTATTATCTGATTTAATAATGAACTTAAACATATAGATATATGGAAAAGATTTTATACTCTCTTCTAACTTTTTTCGTAACTCATCAAATGTATTAGTGGCCATTATCTATTAAAATAGTGATTATAAATTAAAATGAGCCCAAATATAATTAATGCTGAACCCGTAATGTAATTAACAATAGTCATAATTTTATCAGTTAAATAATTTTTTATTTTTCCTGCTAATTTTACTTTAAATAATTCTACTAATAAAACGGCTCCTAAAACAATGCTAAAAAATAAAATCATTTTAGGTAGAGAATATTCTAATGTTTTACTAATAGCAGTAACGTTGGCTAACCAAAGCAACCATACTGTTGGGTTGAATAGATTTAAAAAAAAACCTTTTAAAAACATCAATTTAGGACTTGGTAATTGATTTTCAATATCAATAATTTCATCTGTTTTTACAGGTTGTTTTTTAAAGAAAAAGGCACCAAATACAATTAATATAATGCCACCAATGATGGCGAAAAAAGTTTGAGCTTTTTCAGAATGCAAAAGATTAGCCATTCCAAAATGAACGAGAAGACATACTAATAGACATAAAAAAAAATCGCTCATCACTACACCTAATGCTAAAAATGATCCTGTTCTATAACCAAATTTAATACCTGTATTTATTAGGGCAAAAAATGCTGGTCCAAACGAAAACGTAAGGAGTAAAACAATAACGATGGCTTGATATATTAAACTTAAAATCAAAATGTATTTTTATAATTAGCTATAAAACCTTGCCACTCTTCCAATAATTTTCCTTTTAGGACTCTCGGGAATTTATGCGCAGAACCAAGCTTACCTTTGGTTCCCATAAAGGCAATAAAGGCGTCATCTGATAACACCTTTACATAAACATCCTTTAATGCAGCAATTCTTTCTGTTCTATAATCATCATTTATTTCTTGTAGATGAAAATCCAATCTAGTTTTAATATCTTCTTCTGATACCATTTTATTAGAACCGATATACCACTGATGAGCAAACAAAGTTCCATGAGGAACTCCAGCCACAGCAAATTCATTAATATCAATTTTTAAATCATCGGCCGTTAACTTAATGGCGCGGCTCATATTTTCAACTGATAAATGTTCTCCACACAAACTTAAGTAATGTTTTGTTCTTCCGGTAATTACAATTTCAGCATGCTCTAAATTTGTAAAACGAATCGTATCGCCAATTAAATAACGCCATGCTCCTGCACAAGATGAAAGTAATAATGCGTAATCTTTTCCTACTTCAACATCTTTTATAGTTAATGCTGATGCAACTGGTTTTATATTACCTTCTGAATCAAAATTTTGGTCATTAAATGGAACAAACTCATAAAAGATTGCATTATCCAAGAGCATACGCATCCCTTGCTCGGGGTTTGGCCTTTCTTGATAGGCAATTAAACCTTCAGATGCTAAGTAGGTATCAGAAAAAATTAAAGGAAAAGTCGTTAATTTTTCAATGCTCTTGCGATAGGGTTCTATGGAAACACCTGCATGAACATAGGCTTTTAAGTTTGGCCAAATATCATGAATCGAATCTACTTTATAATATTCAATAACACGCTCCATAATAATTAGAATCCAAGCAGGCACTCCAACTATTACACCAATATCCCAATCTTTTGCACTTTTTACAATCTCGGTCAATTTAGTTTCCCAATCTTTATATTTAGAAATTTGTTTGCCAGGTTTATAAAACCGTTGAAACCATATTGGAATATTAGCGGCAGTTATTCCGCTTAAATCGCCAGTATAATGACTACCATTAAAATCTAACAACGTGCTTCCACCAATCATTAACATACCTCTTTGAAAATGTTCTTTTGGTAAATTATAATTGGCTTGAGCAATCATTTGCCGAACACTTCCTCTTTTAAATGCTTTTAGCATTTCCTTAGTAACAGGAATATATTTACTTGCAGCTTCGGATGTACCTGAACTTAAAGCAAAATATTTAATGTGACTTGGCCAACATACGTATGGTTCACCTTTTATGGCACGATACCACCATTCTTTATAAATACTGCTATAATCGTATATTTTTACATTGGCTTGAAATTCAGAAATCGGATCTTTTTCCTGAAGTAATTTTGAAAAATGAAAATGTTCTCCAAATGCGGTATGTTCAGCTTTTGTAATTAATTTTTTTAAAACTTTTGATTGCTGAGCATAATAGTTAGTCCTCTTCGGAATTTTATTTCCCAAGTTTACTGCTCGTTTTAATATAGAACCTAGTATGGCCATTTTTTAATTAGTTAAATTAATCATGAGATTATGCAACAATTTTATTTAAATTACCGCATTTACTAATTGTTAATATTATTTTAAATATCTAAAATCGTGGTTATTTTTTATACTTTTTAATGAAGCTAAAATTAATTTTATCACGCTTTCCACATCCTCTTTATGCACACTTTCAACTGTGGTATGCATATATCGCAACGGTAATGAAATTAAAGCAGATGCAACACCCTCATGACTATATGCAAATGCATCTGTATCTGTACCAGTACTTCTGCTAGCAGCTTGGCGTTGAAATTCAATTTTGTTTTTTGTAGCCGATTCAATAATTAATTTTAATAAATTATTTTGCACTGCTGGCCCATAAGATAAGACAGGACCTTTGCCACAAGATAAATCTCCACTAGAAATTTTATTCATCATTGGCGATTGGGTATCGTGACAAACATCTGTAATAATAGCTACATTAGGTTTGATTTTGTGAGCTATCATAGTAGCTCCATTTAAACCAACTTCTTCTTGAACAGCATTTACAATATATAAACCAAAAGGTAATTTTATTTTACTTTCTTTTAATAACCTAGCAACTTCAGCAATCATAAATCCGCCAACTCTATTATCCAAAGCTCTACCAACAAAGTAACGGTTGTTTAATTCCATAAACTCGTCTTCATAGGTAACTACACATCCAACATGCACGCCTAATTCTTCAACTTCCTTATCGCTTTTACAACCTATATCCAAAAAAATATTTTTTAAGGTAGGTGTTTCTTCCCTAGCAGCATCTCTCACATGAATAGCCGGCCAACCAAAAATACCTCGCACAATTCCTTTGTCAGTATGGATATTAACACGCTTAGATGGGGCTATTTGATGATCACTACCACCATTTTTTCTTAAATAAATAAATCCATCTTTGGTAATATAATGCACAAAATAAGAAATCTCATCAGCGTG
>CANHPI010000250.1 GCA_947462425.1 Bacteroidota bacterium | reverse complement strand
CGCAGTATCAGTAATCGCAGATCCATCTTTATACCATGTAGTTCCTGCTGCGCCTGATAATAAGAAATTTGCAGTGTCTCTTGATAATATGGGAGCTGATGGAGTTGCATATTTAACCAAATTAACAGTATCTGAAGAAATAACACATCCTAAACTATCGGTTCTTGTTACAAATAACTTTGTACTATCTGTAAATAATTTATTACCCACATTAGTTAAATCACTCTTAGTTCCATAATACCATTTTAATGTATCGCCCTTATTAATATTTGTGATTGATAATTTTAAAGAATCACCTGAACAAATTAAGAATTTTGAAGTGTTGAATATTGGCTTTGCTACATTGTTACAAAATGAAATAGTAACATCAATTAACGTAGTTTGATTTGGTGGAATTTGAAGTGGGGTTGGGTATTTTGTATAAAGACTATCATTGAAATAACCAATTACTCTTAAGTTCCCATTTATCTTTTTACCAACTAAAAAACCTGGAGTAGCATATATATTTAGGCTGTCTTTCAATGGACTTAATACACCCTTATCATTCATCCAAATGCACTTTTGAATGTTAATATATTGATATTGATTAGGCAAACCTCTATTTACAGAGACATCAGCCATATAACCATTATTAAAAAGGTTTAAAAATATATCAGGCCATCCATCGTTATTAAAGTCATCTACAATAAATTCTCTAAAAGATAAACTATCATATTTAAAAAGTATAGCTTGGCCTGGCTTGAAATTATTATTACCATCATTTAAAAAAATTTGAATATCATTATGATCATCACTTTCAGTGGCAACAGCAAAGTCTTTTTTTGAATCATGATTGAAATCTCCAAATCTTATAGAGGTTGCTCCAACAGTTGAATCCTTAAATATGCCAAGTCCATTAACAGGCTTCAATTTATCATAAACTTTTGTAGCTGGATTGTATGAAAAGATGATTGCCCCGTATGTTTTATCTTCATTTCGTCTTGATGTTCCTTTTGCACTATATTCAGCTTTAATTATATCAGGGAAAGTGTTTCCTAAAAGGAAATCTGAACCAACAGCCCATCCTAAATTATATGCTTCCGGAATATATGGTGGTGGCGCATTTGGTGGCAAAGGAATGACATTAGGATTAGCAGTAAATTTTCCATTTTTATCTTGAGTAAATGCCAACATCCATCCATTGGGATAAATCCCACCATATGTAACAACATCAGGTAATCCGTCTCCATTAAAATCACCGCTAGCTATATCAGAATATGCAGAAGTGTAAGTAGAAATTTTTTGCCAAATTAAACTGTCACCACTTGTTTTACAAATCCATAAGTTCCCGAAACTCATATCGTCATCTTCTGCAAATGCAATAGTACCTAATGTGTCTAATTGACAATAATTTCTAACAGCATGTAATTTTGCGTTTTCGTAAAAATTTTCAAAAACCCAGGTTCCATTTTTCTTAATGAAATGTACTACTGGCTGATTAACAGTATCCTGTGAGGGAGTTGATATGATATGTTCAACACCTTTTACTGTATAAAGAATTGTACCAGCTGTATTACCATTCAATCCATCTCTCAGTGTAAAGTTGGGTTCCGGAACAGCTTTGTAATTAGTAATATTAAAAAGGTACTTGTTTAGTTTAAGTACTGGTTTTTGAGCATACAGATTTGTAACAACTATACATGCGATTCCCAAAGCAAAGATTACTCTATTCATAGTTTAAGTTTTAATCAACCCTTTGGGGGAATTGTAAAGTTAGATATATAATCAATATATAACATGTAGCAGAATCTGTAGCTACTACCCCCTATTTAAACCAATTAGGAGTGTATATAGCAAGAAAAGTATAATTATAACTCCTTTATATCTGAGGAATTAGATGGTTTGAGATGAGTTTGAGTTAAGAGGGAACTCACCGTCCGGTCCGCTTTAAAACACTTAACCCCTTGATTTTCAAGGGGTTTTTTTATGCGTGTAGCAGAATGTGTAGCAAACGGGTTGTTTCTACCCTATTTTTTCATCAGTTTAGATCAGATTTCAACTCTAGATGTAGTTACAGTTTTACCATCTTAAATTGATAGGATATTTTATTGTCAGTTGAGGTTACCTTAATCACATAGGTACCTGCTGATAACTGACCTAATGTAATTTTAGTGCCTGCAGGTAAATTGGGCTGACTAGCAACCTTAGTTCCACTGGCTATATCAAACACCTCTAAATTTAATCTTTGATACCCCTTCACTACGAAATCAAAGTTGAGTTGATTGATAAATGGATTAGGTGCTAGTTTGATAAACTCATCTTTACTTAAGTTGATAATATCAGTTACTAAATAATAGTAGGCTGCACTCATTACACTTGTACAACCATTAGTGGTTGTTTTTGCGGTGTAGGAACCTGCAGTTGTTGGTTTATACTTTTGCGCGGTATCGGTAATCGCAGATCCATCTTTATACCATGATGTACCCGTTGCGCCTGATAATAAGAAATTAGCAGTGTCTCTTGATAATATGGGAGCTGATGGGATACCGTATTTTTTTATTTGTACAGTATCTGATGAAATCACACATCCTAAACTATCAGTTCTTGTTACAAATAATTTTGTACTATCTGTAAATATTTTATTGCTCACATTGGTTAAATCACTCTTAGTTCCATAATACCATTTTAACGAATCGCCTTTGTTTATATTGGTTACAGTTAATTTTAAAGAGTCTCCGGAACAGAAAGAGTATTTGGTAGTATTTAAGGTGGGTTTAACTAAATTAGTACAGAAGTTTATTGAAAATTCATATAATGTTACAGAATCTGGTGCTGGATAAAATAACTTCCCAAATGAGTCATATGACACAAGCGGATTTCCCCCTCCACCTTGTGGAAATCCAAATCCAATAAATTTTAATTTTTTATCTATTAAAGCAGGTCGGACACAGTAAGGCCAAGATCCGGGAAAATTTAATTCTGTTTTAAGTTTTTCAAATGTGCCTTTATTGTTCAAATAAATGGAACTATTTAATTTAATTCCATCACCTGGATTTCCAAAACTATAGGCTTGGTTAATACAAAAATCTCTACTTATTACGGGAGAAAAAATTAAATCTTTCCAACCATCATTATTAACATCTTCAAGAATAAAATCTTTAAAATTTAATTCCCATGTTGTGTCTACTAGCGATTGGGGAACTCCAACTCTTTTAAATTCTATATGTTGTCCAGCTTTAAAATTATCTATACTATCATTAATAAAGACTTGAACTCCAACTGAACCATAACGACCATTTACGCTTTGGAAATAGCCTGTTATCATATCGGGTTTGCCATCATTATTTACATCTGCAAATGCTAAATTTATAATTCCTTTCCCATTATCTTTATATACTCCTTGATCTTTTAAAACTCTAACTGTATCATAAACACCGGTTTTCTCGTTAAAAACATGTATAGCAATAACATAACGCGCTTCAACATTATTGCCATATTGTCCTTTATATATTTCAGGATATTTTCCACCAAAAGCTTTTGCAATACCTACATTAAACCCTATTGATAAATACGAATATTTAACTTGATCTAGCTGCGGTGACCAAGCAGGGATTTTAGGCATTAGTTCAGGAGTTTGTATAAATTTTCCTTCACTATTTTGAATAAATGGGGACAGTAAATTATTTGGCTCCTTGCCACCATCTGTTATTAAGTCAATTCTACCATCAAGATTAAGGTCACCAAAAGCTATATGTCTATAACATTCTTCATATGTTGAAATTTGTTGAAGTTCGAGTTTATTATTTATTGTTCTTCCAAATACAACTTGACCTCCAAAAGTTTTACAATCATCGCCAGTAGATGTATATGCAAAATTTCCATTAGAATCTATACAATTTCCATCTACTCCTATTAATTTTCCTATATTATAATAATTTTCATACTCCCAAACCGAAGCTTTTTTTATAAAGTGAAAAGATGGGGTAAATGTTTGTGAAGAGTCGGCTGGATATAAAGGAACTGCAACTATATTCTCCACCCCTTTATATTTATAATAATGAATTCCACCTGCAGAAGATAAAATTCGAGATGCTATTCCATCTTCAGCTTTAAAATTTGATATTTTTAGATTAAAGCCTTGTATACTTAATTTAGACAATACTTGTTGTGAAAAGGATTGAATTGACAAAATAATACCCAAAACAAAGATTACTCTTTTCATAGTTTATGTTTTAATCTATCCTTAGGGGGGGGGGTATTGTGAAGTTAAGTATAAATCAATAAGAAAAATCACACTGTCTATATAGTTAAAAAATAATAGATTTTATTAAACTGAATTCTGACTCATAACACAATGATAAGTATTAACTTAGTAATATCAATGATTCATTTTTTTTATCATGTGAAAAATTATCTAGTTATTAATTTAGTACTCCCTTTGAAATTACCTTTTCTATCTGAAAGCCAAAATGGAATTGTATAAGTTGTAGGTAGATTTGGCGACAAACCAGATATACCACGGGAATCATATG
>CANHPI010000249.1 GCA_947462425.1 Bacteroidota bacterium | reverse complement strand
TTTTATTCTATTGAAGATGTAAAAGGTTCTGAGCACGGCGTATTTTCTGATAACGGAAACTCAACGCCAATAAGCAGATTGTTTTCTTTAAGCTCGCAGAAGTAACTATTTTTTAAAAATAAAGAATTGGTTAAACTTCGATTAGTTTGACAATTGCTATTATTTCCAAAACAACATTTTAGCACCAAGTAAAATTATTATGGCGCCAAAAATTTGTTTTACTGTTTTTTGGTCTAATGAAATGGACAATTTACTACCAAAATAACTTCCAAATACAAAAGTGGTACAGATAATTAAAGCCACTTTATAATCTACAAAACCTTGCTTGTGGTAATTCATTACACCAAGGATTCCTATAGGTAATAAAAACATAAACAATGTTGTTCCTTGGGCTTGATGTTGAGTAAATCCTAAAAAATAAACCAATACAGGAACAATAATAATACCACCACCAATGCCAACCATTCCACTTAAAAATCCAGCTATTAAGCCAACTGCTAATAAAACTAATAATATCTGTAGTGTCATTGGTTTTTTATTTTCCATGTTATTTTAAAAATCTGTTGTAAATGACAAATAAGTCATTCCCTTTTGAATTGTTTTATCATCTACACCCCAGGCAAAATCAAGACGAATAAAGTATCCTAATAAACGAGAGCGCAATCCAAAACCATAACCTCCAACAATTGGTTCTTTTTGATTATAAATAGTTAAAGTTACGGGATTGCCTACAAAAACATTTTTATTTAATACATTTTCATCGCTATAAGGATTTTTACCATACCAAGCCATACCAACATCTCCAAAACCAATAATTTGAAAATTTTGAATAAAATCCGAACGAATTGGTCTGTTTAATAAATACTTAAATAATGGCAATCTCAACTCGCTATTCCAAACAACAAAATTATTTCCATTGCGAATATTCTGCTTAAAACCGCGCAGGTTAGTTGCCAATGTTTGAAACTGGTATTGTTCTGGTTTTACAATATTTATACTATTATCAAATTGAGGATTTAGCCAATTATCGACCCCACCCAAATAATATATCAATCTATCAGTCCCTAAAGAAGATGCGCCAGCAACTCTATTTGCCCAAATTAAATCTCTATGAATTTTTTTATAGTTTCTAAAATCAAAACCAACGGTGAATAAATCATGTTGCTGTTCTTTAATTAAACGCCAATATTCTGCCCACATTTTAAAACGAGTTCCATTATATAAATTCAATCCTTTTTTACGTGTGTTATCAAATATATATTCCACTTTAGCTCCACCATAATTATCATATATATTTGGTAATGGCAAACTTTCATCGCTTACCGAAGCAAAAACAATTCTATCATTTCTGTACATCAGCGAAAGTTTTGTAGCTGATACTTCGCTAAAAGGAATTTTCCATGTATAGCGGGCATCATGAGTTAGCACTTTTGCAACACTGGCATAATTGTTTACTTTTAAAAAAGATTGACGATGCAGTACTAATTGTCTATCCACTTTTTTAATCCTATTTTCCCAACTTAGTAAGTATTCATTATCCAAGGTTCCTGCAATTCTAAATCCTGCAACAATACGTTTATCTTCAAATAAATCACTTAAGCCAATTTTAAATAATGCGTTTAATCCTGGATTTAAATAAACTGGTGATCCACCACCTGCAAAACGTTGGTAGTTAGTTCCTAAAAACGAATTATCTAATTGCGAAACAACCTGATCTGTCTTAAAGCTTGTGTAATAATTTTGTTGAATTGGGAACCGTAATTCACCATTAACTCCTCTTTCAACTATTGAATTTGTTTTTGTAGTTAGTGAAGCTTTTTTTGTAGTAAGAGAATCATCTGTGTTAAGATTATTACTAACAACCTCGCCTTTAATATTATAGTTTTCAAAATCAATTCCATCATTGGATTTAGAAGTTGTATCACTCTTTTTTGGACCCAAATCCACATCTTTTCTGATTGGATTTGTAATAATTATTTTATCAGGATCTGCCAAATTTGAACGAGGTGCAGCTTTAAACCAAGTTTTAAAAAGTGTTACAGGTTTTAAATCTTTGGGTGGCAATAAAGGAGATACAATTAATTTTTCCTTAAAATTATCAATGATTATCTCAGCATACTGAGTAAATTGAGAATTAATATGGTATTCCTGAATATTTTTTTTGTAGTTAGTAATTGGTTTTGAATTATAAAAATAGCGGTAATGTTCTGTTGTATCTACAAATGCAATTGAACTATCTTGTTCTCCAATATATCTGTTATAAATGCCATTTGCATCACCCAAAAAAGAAATCAAGCCTTTGCTATATTCCTGTGGATTAATTTCATTAACATCCGGCGTGTTGGTTACTCTATATAATAAATTAGATTTTGTTGCCGCATTGTAAAAAAACACATCGTTGTTTTTTGAAAACTTTAAATACAACTTAGCATCTTCATTTGCTTTTATGGTATCATGTAATCTATTTGAATCGAATAAAATTCCTTTTGAATTATCAATAAAAACTGGGTTATTATCATCCCAGGCATCATTGGTAATTTGTTCAATCCCACCTGAATTTAAAGTAAATATAAAAATATCAGATTGCCCTTTTCCTTTTTTAACAGCACTCATTACAATACGTTTCCCATCGTGTGAAAAGGCATAACTATTTACTTTTTCAAAACCAGTTACATTTCGTTTATTACCTTCTTTTGATTCAACATCATAAGTAAATAATTTCAATACATTTTTACGTTCATAAATCATCGATACAATTGTATTGTTTGGATGCCATGCTATTAATGGATAAGTGTGATCTTCTAAACGCTCTAACTTTGGATTAAGCTTTAAAAGTCGTTTACTTTTTTTCTTACCTATTGTATTTATCCATACTTTATACTGACCTAACTCACTAGTTGCATAACTTATTTTTTGTCCATCAGGACTAACTTTTAACTGATAATAATGCCGCGTCTTTTTTTGTTTTTTAAGTACTGATTTTGTTATAGGATTTTTACGAGTACTATCGCTAAAGTCAAAATAACGTTTAGCCATTCTATCAATATATTCCTCCGTGACGTTTTGAACCGACAAACCTAATACATATAAAAATGCATTATTAGGATTTCGACTAACTTTAGTCATATATAATAAATTTGGAATTACAGCCTCGCCAAATTCATCAGCCACGTAATACCATATAGCATGACCTGCCATTGTAGCTGCTTTACCAGTTAGTTGATTAAATTTAGTGAAACGATCATTTTGGATGGCATCCATCACACGATTATCTATTGTGGAGTTCCAGCCTTCGGATAAATAAGCTATTAATCCATTTTTAAACCAATCAGGTAAAGTTAATAAGGTTGAATTTTTTACAATATCTCTTGTTCTACCACCATACATCATTTGGTCAATCATTAACTCAGCTAATGCAGCGCGTATTTGCTTATCTAAATCTGCATGGGAACCATTAAAATAAATGAAAATTTTATCTCCAATAATTCGGGTTACACCGCCAATATTACCATTATCTTCAGAAGCTAAACCAATATTACTTTGTTTAAAATCATTCTGATTGTTATAAACGATTACATCAATTTTATCTTCAATTTGATAATCTAATCGCTTTTCCATTATTGGCAATTGCCTGTCAAAAGATGTAGCTGCGTAGCGGGCAATTTCCTGACCACCTTCATACAAATAAACTCTAAAACGTTCAAAATCAAAATAGGTCCAATTAAATGATTGGTATTGCATACGATTTTTTCCAAATTCTAATTGCGACCCATAATAAAATTGAGCGTATGTAGTTTTAATACATATAAGAAGGAAAAATAAACAAAGTAAACGCTTCATTAAATTGAATAATAAGCCCTAAATTTAACGAATAATTTTTTATTAAACTATGATAAACATACACTATTTCGCCTTTGGGCCTTTTCAAGAAAACACCTATGTTTTATGGGATGAAACTAAGGAATGTGTGATTTTAGATCCGGGAAATAACAATGCTGCTGAAAATAAAAAGTTGAGTGACTTTATTTCACAAAATCAACTGATTGTGAAACGATTAATTTTAACCCATGCACATATTGACCATATAAACGGCAATAAATACGTGTTTGATACTTATGGATTACTACCCGAAGTGCATAAAGATGATGTTTATTTTATAGAAAAACATTTAGCAACTGCCACAATGTATGGCTTACATGCAGAGCAAAGCCCTATGCCTAAATCATTTATAAATGAAGGGGATGAGATGAAGTTTGGTAACTCGTGTTTAAAAACATTGCATACACCTGGACATTCACCGGGTAGTATTTCGTTTTATAATTTGGAAGAAGAATTTATTATTGGCGGTGATGTGTTGTTTTATGGAAGTATCGGTCGCACAGATTTACCTTTAGGAAATCATGAAACATTAATAAAATCAATTAAAGAAAAATTATTGCCCTTGGGAGATAACATGAAAGTTTATAGCGGACACGGAATGCCAACAAGCATTGGTTTTGAAAGATTGAATAATCC
>CANHPI010000248.1 GCA_947462425.1 Bacteroidota bacterium | reverse complement strand
CAATTCAACGGATTCAAACCAGTAATTAAACCTTCAAGTTTTGTTCACCCACAAGCTTCAGTAACGGGAAATGTCATCATTGGTGAAAATGTTTATATCGGTCCAGGAGCAGCCATACGTGGTGATTGGGGACAAATTATTATTGAAGACGGATGTAATGTGCAAGAAAATTGCACATTACACATGTTTCCGGGAACTACTGTTTTATTGAAAGAGGCAGCGCACATCGGCCACGGTGCTATTATTCATGGCGGTATAATTGGTAAAAATGTATTAGTGGGTATGAATGCGGTTGTAATGGATAATTGTGTGATTGGTGATAATTGTATCATAGGAGCATTATGTTTTGTGTCTGCTGATACAATTATTGAAGATAGAAAAGTGGTTGTTGGAAATCCAGGCAAAGTTATAAAGGATGTGAGTGATGATATGATTGCTTGGAAAACAAAAGGCACTGCTTTATATCAACAATTACCTGCAGATTGTTACGCAACTTTAAAGCCCTGTGAACCACTACGCAGAATTCCAGCCTTTAGACCGAATCAACAAAACGAATATAAAACTTGGAACGAAGAAAAAACTAAAGCTAAAAAGAAGTAATTTTTTAATGATCATAAGCATAACAAGGCGGAGCCTTAAAGTTTAGCTTTATGTTTAATGTTACGCCAAAAAAGAAATACCAATCTTTTGTTCTAGGATTACCTCTTTGTTCATTAACATTACTTCCTGCGTTTTTCGAACGATCCGATAATTTTGTTCCATTAATATGTGTGAAAGGATTTATTTCGGTATCAGGATATGTTCCACTTACATCATCTAAAAAATCGGTAAATGTTTTACGTGGTCCCCACTCAATGCCTATACCAACTTGTTTTGATACATTCATTTTTGCACCCACACCAAATGGAATTGCAATTTGCGTTAATTTATAACCTTTAGTTTGTCCCTCAGTACGCAAAGGTTGTAAGTCTATCCAAAAATTACCCAATTGCGCTCGAGGATTAAATGTAAACACATCAATCCCTAAAAACAAAAAAGATGTAAATTTATATTTATCATTACTAATGCGGTATTCTAAAAAATTAAATTCAGCCACGGCATTAAATTCAATAATTTGTGATTTAAAATTCAAATTTCTTTGAATCTGATCAGCATTATCGCTTTGCGAATCATCGCCCATGATGTTTCCGAAATTCACACCGCCTCTAAAAGCATAACGGTAATTTGGGGTAAATCTATAAAATACTCCCGCAGCAGGTTGGGTTAAAAAAAATTGTTTTGTAGGATTTAAATCGCCAATGTAGTATGAACCTCCTAAAAAAATACCAAGCTCATGCTGTCTAAAATTTCTTCTTTTTTGTTGAGACAATAAAGAGGAAGATAAAAACAATAAACAAAGTAATATGTAAGAGTAAAATTTCATTAATAATCTTAAACGTTTAAAAGCTAAAAATAGTGTATAATAACGGTATTTTTAAATGAGTTTTTACTATAAAAGTAAAATTTTAATTTTATATGTTACCATTTTTTCCTCACATACTATTAAATATAAGCCAGAAGCTAAATCAGCCCGTTTGAGTTTGTAATTTGCGGCCTTACAATCATCTTCCAAAACAATTTGTCCCGACGAATTATATAATTTAATTTTTTTGTAATCTGAATTTGGAAACAAAATTGTTGTTTCGTCTATCAGAGGATTCGGGAACACCTGAATACTATTTTCAACAGATAAAACCTTAATATTATCCTGAACAGTTCCACAAAGCATAGTTGCAAATCCATCTAATTTACCGTAGCCCCAGGAATTATTTGGTAAACTTGCAGTTGTAAAAAAATCGCTATAAGCACAATTAATAATGGCTTGTTTTAAATCTCGATTTGTTGCTGTTGGATTTTTTTGAAAATAGAGTGCTGCTAATCCTGCTACTACAGGGCTTGAAGCAGAGGTTCCTCCGGCAGTTCGATGGTAACCGCCTTGAGCAACCACAGAAGGGAAATTTGCCACATAAATAGGTAGCAAACTTAATGGCATACAAGTTAATATGGTTGCTCCTGAAGCAGTAATATCTGGTTTAATTCTGTTATCTCTGGTAGGCCCAAAACTACTAGTGTGGTGCAATTGTCCGGGAACTTCAGTAGTTGTTTGTGTAGCATTGTTTACATCTGTATAATGATTGCGATTAATATAATTTCCAACAGCAATTACCTCGTCGCTACACTGAAAACCGCTAACTATAGTTTGCACGTTATCTGGCATTTGATAGTTTACAATTTTTGAATAAGTTGTTATTGATGGCAACGATACATTAACATAATCAAAATTCCATGAGTCAATTCTTCCGTTACCAGCATGCGAGATACCCCAAAGATAACCCAAACTATCGGCCTTTATGCTAATATAAAGCTCATAGACACCAAAGGAATTAATACTTGCAATACTTGTAACAATACCAATTCGATTTAAGTTATTATAAATGGTGTCTCTTTTTATAGTGTTTAAAGCATAGTTGTAGGATTTAAAATTTGTATTTCCTAAGTCTATGTAATTTGGACTTGTAACACCAATATTATAGGTTACATTTTTTATTTGATTGGTATCAGCGTATTCCGAAAAAGAAATGTTTGAGGAATTATTTTTTATCCATGTAAAATTAGTATCTGTATTTACAATGTTATAACCCATATGAAAATAAGTTGACCCGCCATTTCCGCATGATGCCACAAGTGCTCTTCCTGGAATATTGGCTATTAAATTATTGATTATTTGAGATTCTAAATCTGTTCCATCGTGGCTTCCATAATAATCTCCCACACTAGCATTTACAACCAAAGGTTTATTCAATGAAAGTGATTTGTTAATCATATATTGCAGCGCGTCAGCTATTACGAAGCCAGGTCTGTTAAAATCTAAAGCTACTATAATAATATCGGCGTTTGATGCTACGCCTTGGTATTTGTTTACCGAAAACCCATTGCCTGCAGCTATTCCGGTACTATTGGTTCCGTGTCCATAATTTATATTGTCGTTATGTGTACATAAACCTAAATCTATGTCTGTATTGGTCCAATCTTGTCCGTAACCAAAAACCGAAGGTGTATTAACAGCAGTTGGTTTTGTCATATCCCATAAATATTTAATTCTTGAATGCCCATTGATATCTTTAAAATCGGGATGATTAAAATCTGTTCCACTATCTATTATACCAACAACAATTCCAGTTCCATCATACGATTGTGATAAAGGTGATAAACCTAATTTAACGTTTTTAATTCTGTTTCTTACTAAGCATGTATCGGCCATTAATTGCAGATGATGTTGTGTATATTCTATTCTTACAATATTTTTTTGCTTGGCAAGTTCTTTAATAGATTTAATAGTGCCCGTTATCGAATAAATATTTCCAGCTTGATAATGAAAAATAACATCAGGTAATTCCAGTAAATTGATTTCAGTTTTTGGCTTCATTAAAATTAAAACATTTATTTTTTCAGTTATTAAACTGTTATCTATTTTATTAATTAATTCTGCATTAAAAATAGATTGTGCTTTAATTTGAAAAATAACAAGTAAGATAAAAAATGCAAAATAAAACTTCATGATGTAAATTTATAACCATTAAATTACAAATAATTTAGATATTTACACTATGCGATTTATCAGTTTTATAGTTGTAATCTGTTTTTTTGGTAATTATAACCTTAGAGCACAAGATTCTATTGCATTTACTAAAGACTTTCGGTTATATGAAGGTATATATTTAAGCTATCAGGATTTTAGATACAACTGGCCTATACCAAAAGAAAAAATAATTACAAAAATAAATAAAGATCAACTTGATTTTTATTCGAATTTGGTTGAGCAGAATTTTATTGATTTTACAGAAAGAGATGGTTCTGTTACCAAAATTAAACCTGAAAAAATTTGGGGTTATTGTCAAAACAATATCATTTTTATAAACATAGAAAATAATTTTTTTAGAATTCCTGTCTTTGGCGCGATTAGTAATTTTATTGGAACAGTTGATGTTGTAAATTACTCGCCGGGCTTTGATCCCTTTATGAATGCTCCTATGAATAGTAATGCCCAAAAAACTAAGGAAATTAGGCAATATTTATTTGATTTTTATAGTGGCGAAATTGTTCAGTTTAGTATCGAAAAATTAGAAGAATTTTTAAAACGTGATGATACTATTTTTAAAGAATACAGTTTATTAAATAAGAAAAAGAAAAAAGAATTTGCCACAAAGTACATTAGAATGTACAACGAAAAACACGTCGTTTATTTTCCAAAAGATTGATTTAGTTTATATTTAAGATTGGTTTTTTAAACCGTTTTTTATTTTAACTTTATAGCCTTAAATTTTAATTATTATGTCAGAAGTAGGAAGACAAATCATTTACAGTATGGTAAATGTATCTAAGATACATCCACCACAAAAACAAGTATTAAAAGATATCTATATCTCCTTTTATTATGGAGCCAAAATTGGTGTTTTAGGTTTAAACGGTTCAGGTAAATCATCATTAT
>CANHPI010000247.1 GCA_947462425.1 Bacteroidota bacterium | reverse complement strand
GTCTTTAGCTTCCATAACATCTTCAGACTTTAATCCATTTATCTATTTTAGATTTTAAACATGAATAGCATTAAACGATCTCCTTATTTATTTATTCTCATAGGAATTCTTATTTTCCTATATATTCCCTTGTTGCAAAATCAACTTCATTTAAAAAAACATATTAAACCATTACAAGGTGCTTATGTTGAAGCACCTGACACATCCTTTTCTGCAGATGGATGGTTTAGCGGAAGATACAGAGAAATAAAAGACAAATACTTAACTCAGAATTTTGGTTTACGTAATTACTATGTAATGCTTAATAATCAAATAAATTATAAATTTTTTAAAATTGCTAATATAGATAAGGTAGTTATTGGTAAAGGAGATTTTTTATATGAAACTGATTACATTGAAGCGTACTATGGAAATAATTTTATTGGAATAAAT
Source organism: Bacteroidota bacterium (assembly GCA_947462425.1). The sequence continues at coordinate 4,100 of CANHPI010000247.1, read as the reverse complement.
GAATTAATTTCTAAATATAAAAAAATAAAAGAATTGCAAGATCGACTGGGAGCTATTGGAATTGACCTTGAAATAATTTTCTTACCAAGTAAGGCTTCTTTTTATCCTGAATTTATTCCTGAGAATCAGAAGTCTAATAAAAAATTAAGCAATTACGATTGTGCGGCTGCTATTTGTAAAAAATTAAATATTAGCCATGTTGACTTTAGTGCTTGGTTCAGAAACATAAAAAACATAATCCCATACGACCTTTATCCAAAAACTGGTATTCATTGGAGCAATTATGGCGCTTTAATAGCTACTGATTCCTTAAAAAAACATATAGAGTATAATACAAAATTAAATTTGAGAGATTTTGAAATTACAAATATTGCTTTTTCAGATTCGTTAATTAGCCCTGATAACGATATGGGTGATGTAATGAATTTGTTATTTCCGGTAAAAACTATTCCAATGCCTTATGCCAATTACTATTGGAAGGAAGATAATGAAAATACAGTAAAACCTAAAACCTTAGTAATTGCAGACAGCTATTATTGGAATATTTACACGCAGGGCCTTGCAAATAATTTATTTACCGATAACAAATATTGGTATTATAATCAAACAGTTTACCCCGAAACTGAACCAATAAGAGAGGTGAGTAAATTAAACCTTTTAGATGAAATTAAAAAACAACAAGTCATTATCTTAATGGCAACAGAAATCAATATTCATGATATTGGATGGGGATTTGTTGACAAAGCACTAGAAGCACTCAAAACAAAAAATACAAATTCAAGCAGACAAAAACTATACGTTAAAATCATAAAAGAACAAATCACAAAAACTGCTGAATGGATGGTTGATATTAAAAAGAAAGCTGTTAAAAACAATATTACTATTGAGGAGATGATTAATTTAGATGCAATTTATGTGTATGAAACTGATTATTGTAAGCCAGAAGTGCTTGAACTTATTAATAAAGCTAAAGAACGCATCAAAAATACAAAAGAATGGATGGAGCAAATTAAAATAAAAGCAAAAGAAAAAAATATTTCTGAAAATGAAATGCTTGAATTAGATGCAAAATATCTTTACGACACTGAGCTTAAAATAAAGTAAATAATTTATCAATTATAAATGCTTTTCTAAATCTTTTAATTCTTGTACCTTTTCGGCATATCCCATTTTATCGAACGAATAAATCAAATTATTTAAAATCCGTTTTATGATATCTAAATTTGAACATGGTAAATAATGTTTTGTTTCGGCTTCTACTTTTAATTGCTTAATAAAAGCATCAACATCACCTCTATTAAAAATTAATCCTTTACTAAATGGATTAACATAAAATAATATATTATCTGATAAGGTTTTATCTGAAGGATCAATTAAATTGGCAAAATCATTTACATAAGCTAATACAAAATGTTGTGGCAAATTAACCCCGTAAATAGGAATTCCTAATTCCTTACATACTAGTGCATAAATAACACTTAGCATAACTGGGTTTCCTTTTTTAGTTTCTAAAACTACATTTATAAAAGAATTTTGAGGCGCGTGGTAATTAGTAATGTTGCCTCCAAACTGATGAACTTCAAATAATATATGATTAATGATTTTAACTTTCTCAATTGCCGTTAAATCATCATGTAACTCCAACCAAACATCTTGTTTAATTTGATGCAATTGTTTTTTTAATTTGTTCTCATCTAAATCAGGATATTGATAACGTGCAATAATAGCACATCCTTTAAATAAATCATCCTGTTCATTTTCAGACCAAAATTTTAAAGCATTTTGCAAAGCTTTAAATTGTATAGTATGGATAATTCCTTCGATACGTTTTTGCATCAAAGCATCAAAGCTATTTTCCCATGCAGTTTCCAAATGAGGAATAGCGGGTGGACCAAGGATAATAAACCTATTTTTTACCTCAGAATATATTCCGTCATCCGGATCATCTAATAAAGTAATTAAGGCAATTACTTCTTTTAGGTTCATTTCATTTTTCTTAGGTCTCATACAGATTTTGATATTATATCAATAGTTGTATTAAATATTCAACATTTATAATAATTAAATTAGTAATGAAGATTTCATACATAACAAAAATAGCCCCGATATGGAGCCATTTTATACTTGAGATTTGTTTTTTTTAACAATTAGGATGTTAATCGTTGTAAACTTTCTTGTATTAATATCTCTACACTTTTAGTGTAATCGCTGGTAAACTCTTTACGCACGCGGTTTGCAATAATCACACAAGCTGTTAAACACTGATGGTTTAATAACTTTCCTAAGCCATAAAGTGCGGAAGTTTCCATTTCAAAGTTAGTAATGCGATGTTCTCCTAACCTGAAATCGGTTAAAAACTCATTTAAAGTGGGCATGGCTGCTTTTAAACGAATTTGGCGACCTTGTGGTCCATAAAAACCTGGTGCTGTGGCTGTAATGCCAATATGTGTGCCTTTTCGAAACCTAGAAATTAACTGTTCAGAAGCCTTAACACAATAAGGATAAGGTAAATTGGGCATCCAACCTGTATGTTTAATAAAAGCCTCGCTTATTGAATTTTCACAAACGCTTTCCCAATTATCATAAAAATTTAATAACCCATCTAAACCTAATCCATGAGAACTCACCACAATACCGTTAACCGGAATATCGGCCTGCAAAGCACCACTGGTTCCTAATCTAATAATATTTAATGAACGGTGAACAGGATTTAATTCTCTTGTTTCAAGATTAATATTTACAGCCGCATCCAATTCATTCAATACTATATCAATGTTATCTGTACCAATACCCGTAGATAATACAGTTACTCGTTTTCCATTAAAAATACCGGTATGCGTTACAAATTCTCTATGCTCAGTTTTAAAATCTATTTTGCTAAACAATTTTGATATTTGAGCCACGCGATGTTGATCACCTACAACAATAACATCATCCGCTATATCTTCTGCTTTTAAATTAATATGATATACGCGATTTTCTTTTGTAAGAATTAATTCTGTTTCGGGGAACTGGCTCATAAAAAAGGTTTAATAGTTTGTACTTAATTTTAATAAGTAAAAAGTAAATCTAAACTATATTTTCCAAATATCATAACACCTATAATCGCTGAAATAATTGAAAACAAAAAAACAGCTCCTGCTGCTATATCTTTTATTGCACCAGCTTTTGCATTGTAATTTGGTTCAACTAAATCAACGAGTTTTTCAATAGCAGTGTTCAACATTTCAAAAGAAAGTACAACTCCAATACAAACTAAAATAATACACCATTCCGTTAAATTAATGTGAAATAAAAACCCGCCTAGAATTGCCACAATGGCACAAACAACATGAATTTTAAAATTACGTTGATTTAAGCATAACTTAACACCATTGAAAGCATAGTTAAATGACATAAAAAATGAATTCATAATCTTTATATAAAACTAAATTCAAAAAATATAAAAAATTATACTTTTCTAAAAAAGAATTCGCTTTTTATCATTCTTTAAAAAAAGATAGTTAACATCCAGGAACGCCAAAACCAAATCTAAAATCTTGTCTGACTTTAGTACCATTTATATTTTGAGCAGGTTTCCATTTTGGTATTTTATTAATTACATCCAATAACAATTTATCTATTTTTAAATCAGAAGATGTTCTAGAAATTATTGCATTTGTAACATCGCCATTTTCATTTATAGTAAATTTAATTGAAGTTGTTTTCAATTTTTTAAGTGTTGATTCTGGAATTCTATAAGCGATATCTTGTTTTATTAGTTTAATAAGTTCATCTTTTCCACCTAAAAATTCAGCCTCTACGTCCGGTATCAATGTTGCAACAAAATTCATTTTACTATCTTCAAGGATATTAGTAACAGGGTTTTTTGTTTTATAATAAACATTAATAACTATCTCAGAACCAAGATCAACTAATGGTAACATTTTTTGCAGATCTGCATTTAATTTATCATTAGTGCCCACTACTTTAATTAATTTTCCTGCACAAGTCATCGAAAATTCAACAGACACATAACTATGTATCCAATTATAAGGATATTGGGGTATAATATCACCTATAGTTTTAACATTGACTAATTTATCTTTTTTAATTGCATG
>CANHPI010000246.1 GCA_947462425.1 Bacteroidota bacterium | reverse complement strand
TTGTATGTTGTTGCCAATAGCTATTTGGTAAATGAAGAGGCTAGAAGCCCCACCCATATTTACCCTAATTTTTTGGTTTCCAAATACACAGGCGAGCAGCCACAATTTTTTTTAAGGTCCAGTCCGTACTTTCTCATAAATGCATCGTGTACTTCTTTTCCTCCATTTGTAGTTACAGGGTTTCCAGTGAACTTAGAGGCGACTTCAACCGACATTCCTTTTTCGAGACGTATTCCGTTTGAATAATTGTTTTGTTTTACTGTAATTAGATAAAGTGGCATAGTATAAAATATTAAATTGTGCTTACTCTTATTGGTTTTCAGCTTCCCCATTTGATACAAAAGTAAATTTTGAAAATGCCAAAGTATGACGGACTCAAATAAAAAAAACCAACACTTTTGGGTGTTTATATCAATAACTACAATTGAAAATCAACTTTAAATCCTATTATGCTGAAGATACTATGATAATGGCACTCCTCTGCTGTTTATTGACCTGTATACTTTCTCTTCATCTAAGTCTTTTTCAATTGAGTTAATCGTTAAAAATAGAGAAGTAGTTATTTTTTTCCATAAACTCCTTTTTTGTAAATCATCCAGTTTCAAGATTTTTTCACTAAAGAATTTTTTCGCAAAAACTAAATTTTTTAGGCTATCATCCTTGATATCGTTGTTTAGTGGTTCTAAATGGTTTTCAAAGATGGAATGATGTAAAAAATTGAAATTTTTATGAGAAGTAGCATAACTGAACTTGTAAATTTTTTTGTCACCCAAAGTATTTTTAATATACTGAAATGTCTTATAAAGATTTGTTTTTGAATATCCATAGAATATATTATTGGAATCTCTTAAGAGTTCGCATAAAAGCATACATAGGGTTGTAAGCCTTTGTTGACCATCGACTACATTATAAAATTTATACCCCACTAACCATTTTTCCGATTCTTCAGGATTTGCTTCTTTTAGGGTAATGGTTCCAAAATGGTGCTTTGTTAATTCACCCTGAATTTCTGTAATTTGATTGAGGTCATCCCAAAATTCCTTTAATTGCTTTTCTTTCCAAACAAAACCTCTTTGGTATTTAGCATTTGGAATGCGAATTATTCTTATTTCAAAAAATTCTTTTATGTTCATTGTTTTCATTTGTTAATTGTATAAATTCATTTATTTTATAATTTCAAAATCTAAAGATGCTATTCCTAATTTTAATTTTTTAAATTCTTTACAAAAGAAATATAGCGGTGTGTCAAACTGTGGCGGATTGAAATAAAAAAACCAACACTTTTAGGGTGTTGGTTTGGGGAGCAGATTAAAATTCGATTTAGCTTTGATAATAATTAAAAAGCCATTCTTGATATATGTCTATCATTCTACAAATTACGGCATCGAGAAATATTTTCGTCTTTTCAGGTTCATTTTCTTTAATTCTTCCAAAATTTTGATCTATTTTTTCCCATTGAACTAAATTATCTTGACTAATAAAACTTTCTGATTTTTTAGTGTCATTCTCGAAACGTTCTTTTGGAGATAAATGGTTATTTTCACTACGATTATCATCATAAGATAGCGCTCTGAAGTTGCCAATACAATTTACCCATTTTCGAACTAAGATATTTATTCCTTCTTTTCGATATACCCAACTGTCAGGATAGATATGGTCCCAATCCCAAGGTCTATTAGTGTCATCCAAATTTTCAAACTGATTAAACTCTTTAAATTTTGTATTCATGTACTCTTTTTGAGCATAGATTAACATTGATTTATTATTGTATATCTTTTCAATAAGGAGGCTCCAATTTTCGTTAAATATGAATTCGTTTTGGGCATCATAAAACAATTGTTCTTTAATTTCAGGAAGGAACAGATTTTGAGTAGCATTAAAATCGTTATATTGTATTTTGCTTTCTATAACAATTTTGGTTAATTGATTTTTGATAAGTTCGGGATTAATTACCGGTAAAATTAAATTTTGGTCAATTAGTTTTTTTGTAGCCTCACTCCAAGTATGGTTCTCTGTTTTTGAGAATAAAAAGTCATATAATTTGATAACTGCATTTTTTGAGTCTTTGCTAAACCATAAAATCCATACGTACGATGAAGCAATTTCATTGCGCTCCTCATCATTAAATGCTTTTGATTCATGTTTATTCAGATAGGTTATTAGCACAAACAACAAATCGAAATTCGAAATCATCAATTGTTTTAATAATACGGCTGGGAAATTAGATTGTCCTTTTGATAAAATAGCTAATGCGCTATCAACTAATTTTTTAGCATTACTCTCTTTTTCATTTCCAATATAATTTTTTAGTTTTTCTTGAAAATCAACTTCTGTAATTTTTTTTCTAAAATTTTGAATGGATAAATCTTTTTGAAAATTACTATAATTGGACTGTTCACTAATTATTAGTCTTGAAAACAAACTAATTATTTTGCTGGGAGCAATATAGGATGCTCCAATATTTTCTACTAAATCTTTAATTTCGGGAAACTTAGCTTTATAAACTGAATAAATCAATTCTTCACCTGAAATACGTGTTCCTGCCGAATTCAATCTAACAAATAAGCTAGGGTCTTGACTTTCATTATTATCACTGTCATCTTCTTTCAAAAGTGAAGCGTTTACAGCAATTTCAGGGAGATATAAATTTTTATAATTACAATATCCAATATAAATATTTTTTATGCTTTCTTCAAACTCATCTTTGTAAAGTGAAGTATAATCTACAAACCCTTTATTAGTATGTTGTGTTTCTATTTTTTTTAAGGTTAATGTTTTTTGTATTAATTCATTTTTAAATAACTCGAAATTAATTGTTTTATTTTCCTTGCAATTTAAATCCATTTCCAAAACAAAAGACAGCGGAATTGGATAATGTGCATCCCAAGGACTAATATCTTTTGAAGTTAAATCCAAATAACTTTCGGTTGAAGGTTTAAAAAATGATAATGCATTTCGTCTATTAGACATACTTAATGTGGCAGAATTATCTCTTAATTGATAACCCCAAGGATGACTTTTTGTTAAACAACGAAATACAAATTTTTGTCCTTCTGTGTTTTTTTCTGGTGCCAAATCAATCCATATACTCGGTTTATAGTCTTTTAATGAGAGAAAAGATTTCTCAATATCACTAAAAGGATTAATATGTCCCAAAGCAATTGAAGTGCAACGTTGTTGACCGTCTAAAAGAAAACGGTTTTCGTGTTCGTCTATTGACATTAAAATAGCCCCAATAGGATACCCTCTGAAAATTGAATCCCATAAAGCTTCAATTTGATTGGGTTTCCATACGAATCCTCTTTGTAAAGAAGGTAGTTTTATGGTTGATTCAGTTGCTAAACTATCGTGTTGCCATTGTGCTATTTCTTTTAAGCTGTATTTTTTCATATATTTTATTTAGTTAATCATCTTTTTTAATATTCTAGTTAATAATAGTCAAAACTAAAACGACACATTGTCAAACTGTGACGGACTAAAATAAAAAAACCAACACTTTTAGGGTGTTGGTTTGGGAAACTATAATTAAAAAATATTCTTTTAAATATCTTTAATCTTCATATTTTGTATCATTTAACCAATTACATATTTTATTTACAAAATGCTCTTTATTTTTCCTTTGAGGATGAAATGTTCTTAAAATATCACAAATTATAATCCCAGATTGATTTAAATATTTTCTATGAAACCAACATTCATTATGATTGTCTACAATGTCTATGATTTCGAAGCAATCTTTTGGTTTGTAATTTTTAATAAATTCATCATAATGTCTACCAGTATAAAAAATTATTCTTTTTGGTTTTAGTACTTCAATCTCTTTCCAAATTACACCTAAATCATTAATACAACTTTTCTTAGTATTAAAAGTTGTTGTATCTTGTATAGATTGATTGTTACATTTTACAATATTTGTTAATGCTACAGAATTTTCACCATTATCATAAGAACCAAAATGTCTCTTAATAATTTCATTTGTATAAGAATAAAAAGCCCTTCTAGAAGAATATTCTTCCTTTAATTCTAAACTATCTCTTCCAAAATCAGTTGAGTCCAAAAATAAAAAATTTTCTACAATTTCTCCTGGCTCTCCATAAGCGTTTTTCCCAACAAACAATATAGTATTTTTTGAATTACTAAAATTCTTACCAATATGATACATTGATAAAGGATTGGTTAGTTTACTTTCTTTAGATCTACAGTTTAAACAAATATCATTTTTTCCAATTGAAATTTGTTTATATATTTCAAATACTTCTTCTTTCATAATCTATATATTAGTTAACTTAATTTATTAGTTTAAATAAGTGTTTTTAGCTGATTTAATTGTTTAATTAATCAAATTACATGAAATGTATTTTTAAAGTCTTCTAATGCATTGTTGCAAATTGATTGGTAACATTTTGTAATCGTATTGAGCGAGCTTTTTTTTGCACATCTACAAACTTTCATCCATAAAATTAAATTGTAATTTATCAAATAAAATTTGACTTATTGTACCTTTTTAAAGTATCTTCTAAAATCTTCTTATCGATTTTCTCTTTCTCACCCTTTGGGCTTCCC
>CANHPI010000245.1 GCA_947462425.1 Bacteroidota bacterium | reverse complement strand
GATAAACTGGCTAAACCATCCCGAATCAAGTTCGGGACAAGTTATGGCAACTTAAAAACAATAATATCTACATATGAAATAGCCATGTTTGCTAAAACACAAACACAAATGAAAATAAACTGGCTAAACCATATGACAACTAAAAAACAATAATATCTACATATGAAAATTAACCAATGAATCAATTGGATTTTTTATTGTTAGCCCCAAATTCACATTAAAATCTTTTGCCACCTCTTCTAATATAGGCCTAAAAATAAAACCAATTGATCCAACGAAGTGTATAGGAAGCGTGTCGTAATTTTTGTATTTAACAATATGACATTCAAAAAACTCGGTAAAAACCTTCTTTACCATTTTTTTTATTTGAGGATGATTCTGATTTTCTGAGTAAAATTCCGAGAATTTAGCTAAAAAAACATTCACATGCGGCTTATTATACAATGAATCTAAAATGTCTTCTTTTGATAGTTTATATTTTGAATTGAATAATTCCAATAAATCTTCCGCTAATTCCCTGTAAAATAGTTTTTTAATAAGTAACTTTCCAAAGCTACTTCCGCTTCCTTCGTCTCCAAGCATAAATCCTAACGAGGGAAGATTATCCGTAATTTCTATGCCATCATAAACGCATGAGTTTGAACCGGTTCCTAAGATACATGCAATTCCTGGATTATTTCCACATGTTGCTCTAGCTGAAGCTAAAATATCATGATAAACTTCATTATTTGAGTTTGGAAAAAATGAGCTTAAAGCTGACTTAATAATTAAGTTTCTATCATGACTTGAACATCCTGCTCCGTAAAAATAAACATTCGATACATCATTTACATTAAGTTCGTTATGAAAGCATTTTATTAACTCGTCAACGATAATTTTTTCTGTATGAAAAAAAGGATTAAAACCCATTGTACGAATTGTTTTAATAACTTTATTGTTATTAATTAACATCCAATCTGCTTTTGTAGATCCACTGTCAGCAATTATTACCATACTTTTAAATAAATAAATTTATATAAAATTACAATTAATTATTATAAGCCATACACTAATTTAATAAAACCAATAATTAAAGTTACATTTATAATTAAAAGCATCTAAACTAATTTATAGCTTTGTATAAAATAATTATTAGTTCTAACTTTAAAACAATTATAATAAAGTGATAAGATTATTTTTTTTTAGTAAAATTAATTAAGCGTACTAAAATTCTATGAAATATTTTACGCCAGGTTTTAAACTTTTTAATTTTAGTGAAGTCATAGATGTATAAAATTAAAAACTCAGAATAATGAACATTAAACAATTAACATTTGGGCTTACTTTAGTAGCTATAGTAGGTACTAGCATTTTTTCTTCTTGTAAAAAGAAAGATACTGATGAACAAGATAAGGATACGAGTTCCGCATATGATCAATCTTTGGCATCCACAACCGTTAACGATATGACAAGTATTTCTGATGAAGCCGGTAAAACATATTCGGTTTCTAGCTTTAAAACAGAAAATACTGAAGGTTTATTAAGTGTATCCTGTGCCACGATTACATTAGATACATTAGCAGCAGCAAAAACAATTACTGTAAATTTTGGAACAACAAATTGTATTTGTTTAGATGGCAGATCTAGAAGAGGCTCTTTAATAATTTCATTTACAGGAAGATACAGGGATTCATTAACTTTAATTACTGTTAGCCCACAAAATTATTTTGTAAATGACAATCAAGTTACTGGTTATAAAACTATAAAAAATAAGGGGCATAATGCCGCAAATCATTTAGTTTATGAGGTAAATGCAAACATTCAAATTATTAAAGCAAATGGAGCAGGAACAATTTCATGGCAAAGTACCCGTCAACGAGAATGGATTAATGGAGAGTCAAGCCCTTCGTGGTTGGATGACATTTATTCTATCACAGGTAATGCAAGCGGAACTTCAGCTAATGGCAATTCATTTACATCAATCATCACCTCTCCTTTAATAAGGAATATGGCATTAGGTTGTCGCCGTCACTTCACGCAAGGAGTTCTTGAACATTCTCCAAGTGGAAAAGCAACAAGATACATAAATTATGGAAATGGAGCTTGTGATGACCAAGCTGTTGTAACTATAAACGGTACATCTTATACAATAACATTACAGTAAAAAATAGTTATATTAAAGTTCTTTAAGGGTTGGAAATTTCTTTCCAGCCTTTTTTGTTGATAACAAGGTAAATTTTTAATCCTAATTTCAAAGCTAAACAACATTAAAAATAGTAATATTGTGTACAATGTTATACAACTGGAAAATTGCTTTTTTAAATTCGTATTTTAGAAATAGATTTATTATTTCTGTTACTTTTTTGATTTTAATATTAATAGGTTTTGCCTCTTTATTAGCTTTTATTGAAACAAGACAAGGTCATACATTTTATGATCCAATTTTAAATTTTATTAAACCACGAGATGTTTCGGATTTTATTTTTTTTGTAACTTATTCTGCTGCAGTGGTTGGATTTATATATGCCATAACATCTCCATACAAATTTTTGCATTTTATTCAAATGTATGGTGCATTAACTCTTTTAAGGGTAGTTACTTTGTTTTTTATACCACTTGAGCCACCAACTGCCATTATTCCTTTAAGAGATGAGTTTTTAAATCATACTTTTTATGCCGGAAGCGAACATTTAAAAGATTTGTTTTTTAGTGGTCATGCGGCAACTCTTTTTCTATTTTATTTTTTTACTGAGAATAAAGCTCTAAAGCTTGCTTTTTTAGCGGCCGCTATAGCTGTTTCTGTTGGCGTTATGGTGCAGCATGTGCATTATAGTTATGATGTAATTGCAGCGCCTATTTTTGCTTACATAGCATATAGAGTTATTACAAAATTCTCTAAGCATTACCAAAACGATGCGCCTGTTGTTTAACAAGGCTTTGTCCAAAACAATATTTGTCATTTATTTTTAAATCTTTTTTTTAAGGTATTTTTATTTTGTGAAACCCGCATTAAAATATCTATTAATTAATTGTTGCTTGTTTTATTTGGTTTCATGTAAACATCAACAACCTGTTTCCAAGTCGGGAGATTCTAAAACAAAAACAGAAAACTCGTTTCATTCAATAAGAAAAAAATACGCTGTAACGCTTGGAGTTACTGAGTCGGATATAAAAAATGAAACTTTATATAAATTTATAAATGAGTGGTATGGAGTTTCCTATAAATATGGGGGAAAAGATAAAAAAGGTATCGATTGTTCGGGCTTAACCGCTGTGTTATATTTAAATGTTTATAAAAAAAATATTTCTCCTTCAACAAAATCATTGGTTGATGAAGTGAAAAAAATTAAAGAATCAGATTTAAAAGAAGGTGATTTGATTTTTTTTAATACCAATGGTAAAAGTATTTCTCATGTTGGCGTGTATTTACAGAATCATAAGTTTGTGCATGCATCCTCTTCAAAAGGCGTCATGATAAGTGATTTAAATGAACCTTATTTTAAAAAGACATACGTGAGTTGTGGAAGGGTAAAGTAGTTTTAGCACATTCTCAATTTTGAAAAAACTATTATTTTTTGAATATTTAACTCTAATATATTAAAGCCCATCTGTTAAAAACAATCTCTTTTCGTATATTTAAAAAGCACTATTGATTGTAATTTAACCACATGATTAAATTTCTTTTTAAAACGATTTTCGCTTTTTTTATTTTGTTAACAATGGCTTTTGTTATAAAAAAATCGCAGCCCAATTCAATAAAAATGGGTCCAGACTTTTTAAATTCAGAATCTCGTTGGGTCGATTCTGTATTTGCTTCTTTAAATTCAGATCAACGATTGGCTCAACTATTTATGGTGGCAGCTTATAGTAATAAGGATATGAAGCACGTTGCCGAAATAAGAGAATTAGTTGAAAAATATCATATTGGTGGATTGATATTTATGCAAGGTGGTCCGTTGCGTGAAGCAAAATTAAATAATTATTACCAAAGCAAAGCTAAAACGCCTTTATTGATTTCTATAGATGGTGAGTGGGGACTTGCTATGCGATTAGATAGTACGCCAAAATATCCTCGTCAAATGACTTTAGGAGCTATAAAAAATGATTCGTTGATTTTTCAAATGGGTAAACAAATTGCCCGTGAATGTAAACGCATGGGGATTCATGTAAATTTTGCTCCAGTAGCTGATGTAAACAACAATCCATTAAATCCGGTAATTGGGATGCGTAGCTTTGGAGAAAATAAATATAATGTTGCCAATAAAGCAGTGATGTATATGAAAGGTCTGCAAGCTGAAGGTGTTATGGCAAATGGCAAACATTTTCCAGGACATGGAGATACGGATAGCGACTCGCATAAAACATTACCAGTGATTAGTGCATGTAAAGAGCGCATGGATACTTTAGAGTTATTTCCGTTCAGGCAATTATTTGACCATGGCTTATCAAGTATTATGGTGGCTCATTTATTTGTGCCTTGTTATGATACCACTAAAAATACAGCTTCTACTTTATCTCCTTATATTATTCAGGATTTATTAAAAAAGCAATTGGGCTTTCAAGGTTTAATTTTTACAGATGCCTTAAACATGAAAGGTGTTGCTAGTTTTTATGAACCAG
>CANHPI010000244.1 GCA_947462425.1 Bacteroidota bacterium | reverse complement strand
GCATGATGCAAATTCAAGTTATGAAATCTAAATTGCATTGTGTAACTGTAACACAAGCAGAATTAGATTATATAGGAAGTATTACCATTGATGAAGATTTAATGGATGCTGCTAATTTTATTGAAAACGAACAGGTTCATATTTTAAATAAAAATAATGGTGAACGTTTTATTACCTATGTAATAAAGGGTGAAAGAGGAAGCGGTGTTATTTGTTTAAATGGACCCGCGGCTAAATTAGTTAGTTTAGGAGATGTTGTCATTGTGATTTCATATGCCGCTATGGAATTTGAAGCTGCTAAAACGTTTAAACCATGGGTGGTTTTTCCGAACACAAAAACTAATCGTTTAAAATAGATTTAATGAATAAGAGAACTAAATCTATTATTCAATTTATTGTTTTATTAAGTATAGGAATCTTATTAGTATGGCTATCTTTTCGTTCTGTATGGACTGAGAAGGAAAAAATACTTGATTCATTTAAAACAGCTAATTATTTTTGGGTAAGTATATCTATTTTAATTGCTTTTTTAAGTCATTATTTAAGAGCATTTCGTTGGAATTATTTATTAAAACCTGCCGGTTATTCGGTAAAACCTACTAATGCCCTAGGCGCAGTAATAGTTGGTTATTTTGCTAATTACGGATTACCTCGAATGGGTGAAATTACACGCTGTACTTTAGTGACGAAATATGATGATGTGCCATTTGAAGTTGCTTTGGGTACTGTTATTACTGAACGGATTGTTGACCTTTTATTATTAATCGTTATTTTCTTTATAACACTATTTGCTCAGTTTTCTCAACTAAAAGATTTAACAGCAACTTATATTTATAACCCTATGATGCTTAAATTTAAAGGCGTTACAGAGCATCCAGCTAAATTTATTATTTTAATTTCAATCTTAATTATTGTTTCAATTGGTTTGTTCTTAGTTCGAAAAAAAATTACAAGATTGCTAAAAGGAAAATTAGGAAATATAATTAAAGGCTTCGGAAAAGGATTAAGTTCAGTAAAAGACATTGATAAAAAATTTCAATTTATGATGTTAAGTCTGGGTATTTGGGCTTGTTATTTTTATAGTTTGTATGCTTGCTTTTTTGCCTTTACAGGAACGTCCCATCTTGGCCAATCAGAGTGTTTAGTGCTTTTATTATTTGGGACTTTTGGCGTGGTATTTTCGCCAGGTGGCTTAGGAGCTTATCCAGCTATTATTACAGCTCTACTTACCTATTATGGAGTTGAGCAAATAGCTGCATTTTCTTTTCCTTGGATGGCTTGGACGTCTCAATTTATTTTAGTGGTTGTGTTAGGATTATTAAGTCTTATTCTTTTACCAGTAATAAACAAATCGAAAACAAATGTCGTTTCATAAAAATTTATCAAAAAAAATAGTAACTAGAAATGAGCTCCGTGCTTTATTGCAAGATTGGAATAAACAATCTCAACAAATTGTTTTTACAAATGGGTGTTTTGATATTTTACATCGTGGGCATGTTGAATATTTATGCCATGCTAGAGATTTGGGCGACAAATTAATTTTAGGATTAAATACCGATGCGTCCGTAAAGCGTTTAGGAAAATCTCCTGAGCGTCCAATCAATTCGGAAGAAACTAGGGCAACTATTTTAGCAGCTCTAGAGTGCGTGGATGCAGTAATTTTATTTGACGAAGACACTCCTTTCGATTTAATCAATTTTGTGCAACCGGATGTTTTAGTAAAAGGAAATGATTATAAAGCTGAAGACATTGTAGGTTATGATATTGTAACTGCAAAGGGCGGTAAAGTTATTACGATTCAATTAGTGGATGGTTTTTCAACTACTAAATTGATTGAAAAAATGAAAGGATAAAATATTATGGGCGTTACCCGCAAAAATGCGGGTCAGGCTTTCCTTTCCAATCTTTTTAGTTCGTCCCTCACCAAAAAGGATTTTCAAGTCAATCCTTAACCCAAGCGCTACTCACTTTTTAAGGTTAATATCTTCAAAAATGGGCGCCGTGTTTTATACTTTAAAGTCCTATTTTAGTATTTTAATCAACGATAGTGTCAAACCCTTTAAAAAAATTAGCATCGCAAACAGCCGTTTATGGTTTAGGAAGTGTACTTCCTCGCGTTATTACTTTTTTTTACTCTTTTGTTTTAACCTATATATTTAAGCAACCTTCCGAATTATCTGCCAATATTGAGTTTTACTCTTATATCAGTTTTTTAAATATTTTGTTCACTTACGGTATGGAGACGGCTTTCTTTCATTTTTCAAGTAAAATTGATGATAAAGCACGCGTATATTCAACTGCAGTTATTTCTATTTTTGGAAGTTGTATAGGATTAACCTTATTATTTATTTTATTTTCGGGTTCCATAGCGGAGTTTATAAAAGAACCAGAACATGTTAACTATATTATTTGGTGCGTTTTGATTGTGGCTACTGATGCCTTAATGGCCATTCCGTTTGCGCGAATGCGATTAAACAATCAAGCTAAACGATTTGGAGCGCTTAAATTATTAAATGTCAGTGTTTTTATTTTAATCTGTATTTTTTATTTCAATGTATGTAAGCCTGCTTATTTAAATAACCCAGAATTACCTTTTGCAAAATTTTATAATCCACAAGTAGGTGTAGGATATATGTTTTTAGCTGGACTTTTAGCTAATATGGTGAGCTTGATATTTCTAGCAAAGGAATTTATTAATGTAAAATATGAGTTTGATAAAGACTTATGGAGGCAAATGTTGAGTTACGCATGGCCTTTATTAATATTAGGTTTTGCCGGAATGATAAATGAAACATTTGACCGTTTCATTTTAAAATACTTATTACCCGAAGATGTTGCTAAAACGCAAGTAGGTATTTACGGACAATGCTATCGTATAGCCATGTTCATGACTATTTTTACAACAGCGTTTAAATACGCCGCCGAACCTTTCTTTTTTAACCATGCGAAGCACGAAGATTCAAAAAAATTAAATGCGAAGGTGATGAAGTACTATGTGTTATTTTGTTTGTTTTTGTTTTTAGGAACGATGATGAACTTACCTTGGTTGCAAAAAGTAGTAAGTGAAAATTACAGATCAGGCTTAGCAGTGGTCCCTATTTTACTACTTGCTAATTTGTGCGTTGGTGTTTATTGGAATTTATCTATTTGGTTTAAGTTAACAGGACAAACAAAATTTGGTGCTATGATAACCATTTTGGGAGCAGTAATTACGCTTGTGATTAATTTTGTTGGCATTCCTAAATTTGGCTACATGGCTTGTGCTTGGGCTACATTAGCATCGTATGGCACTATGATGGTTACTTCGTATATACTAGGACAAAAGTATTATCCTGTAAAATACAATTTACGAAGCATGTTTGTATTTGGTTTTTTAGCCTTAGGTTTTTATTTTGTTTCATTATTATATTCCGATATGGAAAGCACTATTATTAAGTTAATATTGAATAATATATTATTAGCAATGTTTGCTTTTATATTTTATAAATTAGAATTTGATAATTTAAAAAAATTAAAACATTTAGAACAGTAATATTAAACACATAGGTACATAGAAAATAAATGAATGTTAAGTGGCCTATGTTTCTATGTGGTTAAAAACAAAATAAAAAAACATGAAAATTAGAGTAGTTAACCAATCAAAACACGAATTACCACAATACGCTACAGACCTTTCTGCTGGTTTAGATTTAAGAGCTAACATAGATGCTCCAATTGAATTAAACCCCTTGGAAAGAATATTGGTGCCAACGGGATTATTTATAGAACTGCATAAAGGATATGAGGCGCAAATTCGTCCTCGAAGTGGATTGGCATTTAAAAACGGAATAACCGTTTTAAATTCTCCAGGCACTATTGATGCTGATTATAGAGGGGAATTAAAAGTATTATTAGTTAATCTATCCAACACACCTTTTCTGATTAATGATGGAGAACGAATTGCCCAAATGGTAATTGCTCAGCATGAGCAAATTAGTTGGCAACAAACAACATCGCTTGATGAAACTGCTAGAGGCGCCGGTGGATTTGGTCATACTGGAACTAAATAACACTATTAAAAACTGCTGACTTGTTTTTGATGTCAAATATAAAACCAAAAACTAAGCATTATTTCAATAAAACAAATTACTGTAAGGAAAACGTTTTACATGTATTTCTTTAACTACATCATAAAGTGTTTTTTTAAACTCATTCGTGTTTTCTTTGTTTTGAGCACTAATAAAAAGGCAAGTTTGATCTAAATTACTCATCCAGGTTTTTTTCAAATCCTCTAAAGATAAATTTTCACGAGTCATTGGCGTTAAATCATCTTCATCTTTCTTAATGTATTTAAAAGCATCTATTTTATTAAAAATTAAAATAGTTGGTTTGTCTTTAGCACCAATATCAATTAAGGTTTGACGTACCACATTTATTTGATCCTCAAAATTTGGATGGGAAATGTCTACAACGTGAAGTAATACATCCGCTTCTCTAACTTCGTCCAACGTACTTTTAAAGCTCTCTACTAATTGTGTCGGCAATTTTCTTATAAATCCTACTGTATCACACAACAAGAAAAACAAATTATCAATAGTTACTTTTCTAACAGTGGTATCCAACGTTGC
>CANHPI010000243.1 GCA_947462425.1 Bacteroidota bacterium | reverse complement strand
CATATGTGGCACATGAGGCATATCAATATTTTTAACAGCTTTAAATAAGTGACGCACTAAGCCTTCAAAAGTATCTAAGATATCTTGTTGTTCAACAAAACTCATCTCACAATCTATTTGAGTAAACTCCGGTTGTCTATCAGCACGTAAATCCTCATCTCTAAAACATTTTACTATTTGATAATATCTATCAAAACCACCTACCATTAATAATTGCTTAAAGGTTTGTGGTGATTGAGGTAATGCATAAAACTGACCAGCATTCATACGACTTGGCACTACAAAGTCCCGTGCTCCTTCTGGTGTAGATTTTATTAAAACAGGTGTTTCAACTTCTAAGAAATTTAATTTATCCAAATAGTTACGCGTTTCAATAGCCATACGATGGCGTAACTCCAAATTTTTACGCACTTCGTTTCTTCTTAAATCCAGATAGCGGTATTTCATACGCAATTCATCCCCACCATCCGTGTTGTCTTCAATAGTAAATGGAGGTGTTTGAGATGTATTTAAAATTTTAAAGTCCTTCACTAAAATTTCAATTTCCCCGGTAGGATTATTTTTATTTTTGCTTTCACGCTCAATTACGGTTCCTTTAACCTGTATTACAAACTCACGAGCAACACTGCGCGCTTGCGCATTCATTTCCTTATCAACATCTTCGTTAAAAGCAAGCTGTGTAATACCATAACGATCTCTAAGGTCAATAAAAGTCATACCACCTAAGTCTCTGGATTTTTGAACCCAGCCACTTAATGTAACTTGTTTGTTAATGTCTGATAAGCGTAATTCGCCGCAAGTATGTGTACGTAACATAGTAAAAATTTAAGGCTCTAATTTACCTAAAAATGCTGAGCAATAGAAACAAAAAACCCGATTAAATTAATCGGGTTTAAAAAATTATTTAGAATTATAAAGCTCTTCAGCTTTTTCCCAATTAACAATATTCCACCAATTATTTATATAATCAGCGCGTTTATTTTGATATTTTAAATAGTAGGCATGTTCCCAAATATCTAATGCCAAAACTGGCTTTCCTCTTTCAGATGCTACATCCATTAAAGGATTATCCTGATTAGCCGTTGTGCATATTTTTAATTTACCTTCTTGTTCAATAAGCCAACACCATCCACTACCAAAAATTTTAGTTGATTTTTCGGTGAATTCTTTTTTAAATTCTGCAAATGATTTAAAATCTTTAATGATTGATTCAGCTAACTTACCGGAAGGATTATTTTCTTTCGTATTTGGGTTTGGCATCATTAATTGCCAAAATAAACTATGATTATAATGTCCACCACCGTTATTGCGAATAGCAACATCTGCTTTTGAAATCGTTTTAAAAGACTCTTCTAAAACAAATTTACCTCCTATGTTTTCAATTGCCTTATTTAATTTATCAATATATGCTTGATGATGTTTTGTGTGATGAATTATCATCGTTTGCTCATCAATAATAGGTTCTAATGCATTGTAAGAATATGAAAGTGCAGGCAAAGTAAATTGAGAATTTTGAACGCCTTGCTCCCCTAATTTTTCAAGCACATTTAACTGTTCATTACTCACTAATTTTGTAGCAATTCCGGTTAGTCCTAGTAATCCTAATTTCTTGAAAAATTCTCTTCTATCATTCATCTTAAAATTGGATTAATAGTTGATTTTTTTCTACAGCAATTCCTTTATTAATAGCTATTTTTTTAATGATGCCATCTGTTGGCGATTTTAAAACATTTTCCATTTTCATAGCTTCCAATACAATTAGTGGATCTCCTTTTTTTACTTCTTGGCCTTCTGTAACCATTATATTTAATACCATACCAGGCATTGGCGCTTTAATATCATTAACTTTTTTAGAAGCTAAACTATCAAGTCCTAAGCTATGAAGTAAATCATCATACTTATCTTTTATGCCTAATGTATAAGTTGTATTATTTATTTTTACAACCAACTGTTTTTCTTCAGGCACATGTTTTACTATTTCTAAATTATAAGAAATATCATCTTTTAATAAATGATAAACATCATCTCTTATTTTTATAATATCTGCTGAAAATTCTTTTCCATTTAGAGTTCCAAAAATATTACCATTTTGGTGTTTAAGTTCTGTTTTAAACTCCTGATTTCCGTTTACTTTAATTGTATACATAATACAAAAATAGGTTTAAATTAGATTAAATAAAAACGCCCCGAATATTATTCGAGGCGTTTTAAGTTTTTTTATAACTATGCTATTTTTTAATAAATTCAGCCATTTTATTATCATAGTTTAGGAAGTAACCACCTTTAGCTAAATTTGAAGCATCAACTATTGATCCAAAACCTCTTTTTACAACATTACCGTACTGATCATAAATTTCATACATTGTTTCAAAAGGCTTATCAACAGATACAAAACTTATATCTTTACTCACTTTTAACGGGGCAAAAGAAATTTCAGGAACTTCAGAAATAAAATCTACAGCTTTGGAAAATCGCGGCTGACCACTGAAATCTGTCTGACGAACTCTGATTTGATTTTTACCAGAATGTGGTACAATTTTAAATGTATAATTATTTGCACTAGGAGTTCCTACACCATCAACCTCACCTACTTTAACCCATTTGTTCCAACGGAATTGCTCAACCGCAAATGCTAATTTACCAATTTCTGATTTTGTTGACCATTTAACAGTACCATCATTTTCAACAGACATGCTTACTATTTCGAATGTACTCTTAGGCTTTAAAACTTCCGGGTTCAAAACTTTAGGCTTACAATCTTCTTTATGTTTAATTTTTACATCAATTTTTTCTCCAATTGCTAATTTATGCGGTGTGAAATCAATTTCAAAAGCACTTGAATTACTTTCGTCGGTAGTAATATTTCCATTAACTAAAACCTCTGTTACACAAAAACCAACGCCACCGCTTCCAAAGGGATTTTGAATATAAATGTTTTTTCCTTGGTAATTTCCCTCTAAAATAATAACACCACCTTGCGAAAATCCATGTAATGAAATAATCAAAAAAAGCGTTAATATTAAGTAAATTTGTTTCATAGCAACGATATTTTGGCGCGTGTCCAAAAGTCATGCAATATTAAAACGATATTTGTGAAAAACAAAATAAAAAGACCTTTTTATTTGAATAGAAACAAATTGTCAGTCAAATTTCAATAATAGTCGATAAATTGTTATATTTAGCAGTATTTACTGTTTAAAGTAAGTGTTTTAACATTTCTTAAATCACTTAATTATTTTACCTTGTTAGTAAATAAAAATATAATAATTAAATTTAAACGCTTTGTGTCTTATTTTAACTTTACTAAACTTATAAAGTAAACTAATTTCACAAAGGCATTTTATTTTTTCAACTATAAATTAGATACGCTGTTTTAATTTTAATGTCAGATTACTATTCAATACTAGGACTCACAAAAAATGCTAGTGATATTGAAATAAAAACTTCGTTTAGAAAACTAGTAAAAATTTATCATCCGGATAAAAATCCGCACGACCCTAATTCAAAAAAAATATTTGAAAATATTTTAAAAGCTTATAATACGCTTATTAATCCTCATACAAGAAGCCGATATGATAACGCAAATACTACCAATCAAACTACATTTAAAAATCAACCATATAACCACAGAAAAAGGGGTCAAAAGGAATGGTCGACATCTGATGAAGATTTAAAACGAAAAGATTATTACAAAAGACATTACCACCAAGTAAAAAGTAAAACAACTCAAGCAAATCCTGAAAAAAAATCTTATAACGATTTTAAATATATTTTATTTGCAACCCCAATAGCTGTTGGTCTTTTAATGTTGATAATTACAATTTTTAGTTCAGAACCGAAAACAGAAGTTCCCTTAAAAAAACCTGAAACCTCATTTGAAAAACCAAAAAACAACATCGTTCAACTAGCTAACGGTGAACAACCATACAATTCATTTTTTGGAAATATAAAAACATTTAACACAAATACTATTTTACAAATAAATAACACAAGTGCATTTGATGCAGTAATTACTGTATTTGACAAAAAAAACAATTCATATATTCAACATGCCTATTTAAGAACCTCTTATTCTATTGAGTTTTCCGAACTCCCAAAAACCGGAGTATATTGGAAATGTATTTTAGGAAAAAACTGGAATGAGCATAAAATTTTATTTAACGATAAAGTATTTGGGGGATTTGATAGCACCATTCAATATCAGAATTGGAAAAAATTTCCAACACTATTTAGTAAAGATTCCGTAAAAAAAATAATTATTTTAAATATTTTAGAAGAGCAATCTAAAAACAAACAATATATTAGTAATGAGATTGATTTTTTTGAAAAATAAATATGCTAAAAACAACCAAATTTAAAAAAGGGACTATTACTTTTTCAGATTCCGGAAAAGGCAGAGTGTTAGTTTTATTGCACGGATTTTTAGGCTCACATAAAATATGGCATAATACAATTGAATCACTCTCAAAATCATTTAGAGTGATTGCCATTGATTTGCCGGGTCATGGCGGCACAGATTGTTTTGGTTATGTTCACACCTCAGAACTCATAGCAAAAAGTGTGAAAGCGGTAATGGATAGCTTACGTTTAAAAAAATACGTAATTATAGGGCACAGCATGGGGGGATATG
>CANHPI010000242.1 GCA_947462425.1 Bacteroidota bacterium | reverse complement strand
GTATTATCAATAATTCCCAAAGGTGTAGAATTTGTAAAAGATGGAGTAGTTGTAACTGATGAAGCTGCGCTCTGATAAGCTTGACCTAGCAATTGAGTACAAGTTGCAGGGCAAATAGGCGCAATACTTGTGGCACTCACCGTAGGAGTTGGCTGTATAGATACAACTTGCGAAAGGGTATTTAAACAGGCCCCGTTTGATACTTGCAATTGTGCCGTATAAGTTCCATAAGCGGGGTATGTAAAAGTTGGACTGGCGGAAGTATTATCAACCACACCATCGTTATTAAAATCCCAATTATAAGTGACTGCTGGCCCGCCATTTAAATTGACTGTAGAAGTAAATGGAACAGCGAGGGAATTTTGACAAGGCAACGCACTATAAGAGAAATTAGAGGTTTGTGCAGGTGTAAAATTAAAAGAGGAATAAAGCACAGGATTTGTACAACTAGTACCAGCCATGGTTAATGAAACTGAATAGGTACCACTACCGTTAGCAGGTGGAATAATACATTGACTAGTTGAAGTAAACCCAGAAGGTCCAGTCCAGTTATATGCATTAAAACCTATTGGAGCACATAAAGTATTTGTAGCGCCTTGACAGAAATTATTATTTACTTGGCCAACCGGAATATCAATTCCATTTAAATTTAACGACATCGGCTTACAAGCTGCATCAACATAACAATATCCAGTGTGAGCACCTTGCAAAATTACACAACCAGCTACTTGAAAATCAATAGAAACACACTGTCCAATATAAGATGTTAAATCAAACGATTTAGTTGTCCAATTTTTATATCTAAAACCATTAGCAGCAGTTAAAAAACTATTATCACCAGATGTGCAACTTGTTGAATAAGGTATCACATCATAGTCAGAGCAAGGAATTAAATTACCTGAACAATCTTTAAATCTAATATTAAAATAAGGTTGTTCGCTACATAAATGACTTCCGTTTTCTAAAACTACAGCATAAGCATAAATAAAAACTGAGTTAGCAGGCGTAACGGTAAAGGTTTGAGATAATTTATAAGCCGTACCACCAAGGGAAGTTTTGCCTAAACGAAGAAAGTTTCCACCTAAAGGTGAAGTTCCAGTAATCGGAATAGCATTTGGATCTACATAACCAGGGGCACAAATGGCAGCTTGTGTTGTAGCAATTGATGGTCCCATTTGATAAGTTGTAGAATTAATATTATCTCCTTCAATAGCCGTCCAACCAGATGTGTTACCTGCTTCAAAATCAACATTACTGCAACCTGATTGCACTTGGTTTGCTCCACCAGTATACAATGTTTTATATCCATATTTAAAATCGATATAGTTTCTTTTTGCCCGAGCGATTGCAATAGTTTTATCAGCAATATTGTAGCCAAGTGACATAGATTTCTGCCATTCTATAGCTTCATCAAAACCAATTAAGGAATCTTTATCAAATACCATTTGACCTTTAAAACCACAAGTTTTATGCTCATGATTTCTTTGATTAGCTTCTTGTTTTGCTTTAAGTTCTCGAGCAAGTTTATCATTTTTTTGTTGAGATGTTAGTGCAAAAAAACTAACTAAAAATAAAAAAGAGTAAAATATTTTCATAAAATAATAATTTAATAAAAGATAAATGTAGTTAAATTAATAAATAATTCAAAAAAAACGCTAAATTTAACAAATTACCAAATATTAACTCGTTTAGCAAACGGTCTATACATTCCATCACCTTCTTTTACACCAAACGCATCGTAAAACTCTTGCATATTAGTTAATGGCGCCATTGCTCTGAAATTGCCTGGCGCATGCGGATTTGTAGCAATTAACTGTTTTAAAGAGGCGTCACGCATTAAGGTTTTCCAACCTTGCACCCATGCTAAGAAAAAGCGCTGCTCTCCGGTAAATCCAGCCATAAGTGGCGATTTTTTACCGTTTAATGATTTTTGATAGGCGTAATAAGCCATGGTTAAGCCTCCTAAATCAGCAATATTTTCTCCTTGGGTTAATTCCCCATTCACATGCAAGGTATCAATAGCCACATATCCATCAAATTGCTCTACTATTAAGTTGGTTTTAGTTTTAAAATTCTTGTAGTCGTTTTCCGTCCACCACATTTTTAAATTTCCGTCAGCATCAAACTGGGAACCCTGATCATCAAAACCATGTGTTAATTCATGCCCAATAATCGAACCCATTACGCCATAATTAAAGGCATCATCAGCATTTACATCAAAAAATGGTACTTGCATAATTCCTGCAGGAAAAGCAATTTCGTTTGACGTTGGATTATAATATGCATTTACGGTTGGAGGAGTCATTCCCCATTCCATTCTATCAACCGGTTTACCAATTTTATTTAGCATCCGTTGGAACTGAAATTCACGGGCTGCTGCAACATTTTTCCAATACGACTCATTTGTAATACTTAAAGTTGTATAATCAATCCAAGTATCCGGAAAGCCTAATTTTTTAATCACCTTATCTAATTTTAATTGCGCTTGTGCTTTGGTTTCAGCACTCATCCAATCACGAGAGTCTATTCGAATTCTATAAGCTGCAATTAAATTGTCAACCATTTCGTTGACGCGTTTTTTTGAGTTTGCGTCAAAATATTTAGCTACATACAACTTGCCAAGCACTTCCCCTAAAGCTTCGTCTGTTGCTGATTGAACGCGCTTGTAACGAGGTTTCATTTCTTTTTTTCCAGATAAAACAGTTCCATTAAATTTAAAACTTTCTTTTACGAATTTACTTGATAAGTAAGGCGCGGCGGATTGAAGTAAATTCCATTTTAAAAACACTTTCCATTCGTTGATTGATGTAGAATTTATAAATGCATTTAGCCCTTCGTAAAATTTAGGCTGCGTTAAAATCAAATTTTCAGGTGTTGAAATACCAATCGATTCAAAATAAATATTCCAGTTGATGTTTGGAGATGATTTTTTTAATTCATCAATTGTAAAAGGGTTATACTGTTTTTGAGGATCTCTTTGTTCAACTGCATTTTGAGAATTTTTAGCTAGTTCAGTTTCTATTATCATAACGATGCTCGCATTTTTTTGAGCAGCTTCTGTTTTTAAACCCAAACATTCAAACATTCGCACAATATGGTTGGTATATTCTTTTTTAACAGATTCGTATTGTGACTCAAAATAAAAATCTTTGTCAGGCAATCCAATTCCTGATTGCCCTAAATAACAGGTGTTTGCGTTACTATTTTTAAAATCGGAATAAACATAAAAAGCAATCATACCTGACACACCCTTTTTATTAAGAAGTGCAGTTACTTTTAACAAATCATCAGTAGTTTTAATGCCATCTATTAGCGCTAAATCGGAAGTAATTGGCTTAATACCATCTTTGTCGGCTTTATTTGAATCGATAGCTGTACTATAAAAGTCCCTTAATTTTTGGTTATCAGATCCTGCTAACGCTTTGGTATCTTTGCTAACTTCCGCCATTAGCGATTTGAGATTGGCCACATTGCGCTCATTTATTTCATTAAAGCTTCCCCAACTTCCATCGCTAGCAGGAATTTTTTGAGTATTTAACCATTTGCCATTAGCAAATTTATAAATATCATTTCTAGGGCTAACCGAAGAATCAATATATGATAAGTTAATGCCAGGCGTTAACGATTGAGAAAACGAATAACTCACTAAAAAAAGTGAAGAAGCTAGTAAAATTAATTTTTGCATAAATGTATTTTTTTATAAATGTAAAAGGAAATTAGTTGAACAATTAAAGTTTTTGATGAATAGCATGTTTTAGACGATAAATGGCATTAACTTATATAAATTGAAGGTGCTATATTTTGAATGAGGTTATTTTCAATAGCTTTATTAAATAATAGTTGAATTGCTTTTTTACCTGTATTTCCTAAATCTATGGAAAAATCGTTCACATATAATGCAATGTGTTTTTTCATTACCTCTTCGCTCATTTCCTGAGCATGTTGTTTAACAAAAGGCATGCAACTTTCAGGATTTGCAAAAGCAAACTCTACACTTTGTTTTATTAAATGATCAATAGTTTTTTGAAATGAATTATCAATGTTTCTTTTAACTACAATTCCTCCAAGCGGTATTGGCGCATGAATTAAATTTTCCCAAAACTCGCCCAAATCTATTATTTTTTCTAATCCTTTTTCTTGGTAAGTAAAACGATTTTCATGTATGAGCAATCCGGCATCTACTTTATTTAAAAGAACAGCATCTTCAATATCGCTAAACAATAGTTCTTTTTTATTTTTTGCATTAGGAAAAGCAATAGATAACAAAAAATTAGCTGTTGTAAATCTACCCGGAATAGCAATACTTGCTGTATCTAAATTTTGGATTTCTGCTGTTGCTTTTTTAACCAGCAACGGTCCGCAATTAAAACCCAAGGCGCTCCCACTATTTAATAAAGCGTAATGATTAGTTAGATATAAAAAAGCATGGTAGCTTAATTTTGTTATATCTAACTCTTGATTAAAAGCCCTATTATTTAATGCTTCCACATCTTCCATGACCACTTCAAAATCAATACCTTGAGTATCAATTTTTTTATGAATGAGTGCGTCAAAAATAAAGCAGTCGTTTGGACAAGGAGAAAAACCGAGCGTAAAGTTCATTTTTTAGTT
This sequence comes from Bacteroidota bacterium, assembly GCA_947462425.1. The sequence continues at coordinate 60 of CANHPI010000242.1, read as the reverse complement.
AGTGTTTTGAATAAAATTAATTAAAAAATCATTTAAATTTTTTATAGCCAAAGTCATTTG
>CANHPI010000241.1 GCA_947462425.1 Bacteroidota bacterium | reverse complement strand
ATAGCTGATTTGTATAAAAAAAATGGCGATTTAAAAGCCATGGTAAATGAATACTTAGATGCCATTTCTTTTAGTGAAAATGAACTTTACACCGCTCAAGCACATTTGCAACAATCGTTAGGTTATGATGAAAAAAATGGAGGCTTCAATAATCCGATTTTAAAACAGGAATTACAAAAACGCATTCAGTCTAACCCTGATCAATTTATTTTTTCGGAATTTTTAATTTTTTTACAAATACAACAAAAAGATTTTGAAGGCGCTTTTGTGCAATGCAAAGCCATTGATAAAAGACAAAAAGGCGACGGATCGCGATTAATGACGCTAGCTAAATTATCTGTGAGTAACGAAAATTATTTGGTTGCCGAAAAATGTTACCAATACATCATCAGTAAAGGAAAAGAAAATGAATTTTATGATATGGCTTCCATCGAAAAATTAAACACACGATTTTTACAGTTGTCATCGAGTTTAAATCCACTATTAACTGATTTATCTCTGTTGAATACAGACATTGAAACAGCCATCAAAAAGTATGGCGTCAACGAATTAAGTTTATCCTTACTTAAAAAAAATGCGATTTTAAAAGCGTATTATTTAAATGAACCACTGAGTGGAATTCAATTATTAGAAGGTGTGATTGCCAATTATGGGTTTGACAAAAACGCAACGGCTGAAATGAAGATTGACCTTGCCGATATGCATCTTTTAGTTGGGAACATTTGGGATGCTTCTTTATTGTATTCGCAGGTTGAAAAAGATTTTAAATATGAAGTGGTTGGACAAAACGCAAAGTTTAAAAATGCAAAATTGAGTTACTATGCCTCCGATTTTAAATGGGCAAAAACACAATGCGATGTATTGAAAGGCTCAACCTCTAAAACCATTGCCAATGATGCCTTAGATTTATCCTTAATCATTACAGATGCTATTGGCATTGACACGAATGAAGTGCCACTTCAAATGTTTGCAGCGGCCGATTTATTGATTCTTCAACATCAGTATCAATCTGCTTTGCTTAAATTAGATAGTATTAATAGTTTGTTTTCTGAACATACTTTGGGCGATGATATCTATTTTAAAAAAGCTGAAATTTTCAAATCAACTAATCGATTTGTTGAAGCCGCAAAAATGTATGCCAACATCGTTGAATTTTTTCCAAATGAATTGTATGGCGATGATGCTTTGTACAAACAAGCCGAGTTGTATGACATACAATTAAATGATAAGGAAAAAGCCAAACAATTATATAAAGATGTATTAGATTTATATCCAGGAAGTATTTATGTGGTTGAGGCTAGAAAAAAATACAGACAGTTGCGGGGAGATAGTATTAATTAATTTTTTAATTCATATCGATGTCCCTGCTTAGCTAGATTTTATATGTGAGTAATCACATGGTTAATGTTGCAGCATTTCAATCAATCATTTAAATTTTGATGCCCAAATAAGCGCAAATTCCAAAATCGTTCTCATAATATTTGGCATTTAAGAAGCGAATAAATACGCTTGTACCAATAATTAAGCCCTTAGCTTTTTTAGGGTGATAGAATAAATGTTCTTCTATGTGTGCGCCGTAAATTGTCTTTTGTTCTTTTTCTTCGTGTGTGGTATAGGATTTAACTAATGTATAAGGTGGGACATTGGTGTAAGTTACGTTTGCTGTAGTGATGATATAGGAAGTTTCTTGCTTACCCATTAACATGGATAACTCAGACACAAAAAACAGCCCTTCTGTTATTTTGTAACTAACATTTCCTCCACCAGTTGCAAACCAGATATTAGTACTAGCATTTTTTGGCATGAATAAATTATCAGTAAAACTTATTTTTTCAAAGGCTAAGTTAAAACCTAATGCAATGTTTGAATTACTTCTTAAAGTAGAACCGCCAATATATTTAACACCAATAGCCTTTGTGTTAAATGCTAAATGACCATTAAATAAAATACAACTATTGTAGTTTTTAATAGAATCTCCTCGCACAACAGCAGGTTTTGCAGAGCTAACAAATGTGAGGCATTCTAATAGGATGAGTAATTTAATTTTGATATACTTCATTAATTCTTTTTTAATGTTTTTTACATTAGTTTTATTTCTTTGTTATTCTATAAATTTTAATTAGTATACCAAACATTAATTTACTATTTCAAAAGGTATTTATTTTAGCAAATTTTCTAAATAATAACTTAAAAAATGCGGCTTAATGCTAACAAATTTTTATCCACTTTTTGTTTGGAATTTCACAACTATTTATGTTTTCCTTTTCCATTCTAAATATTCTTTTTTATTTTTCCAAAACCATTTTTTATTGAATAACCAGCTATTATATGGGTTAATTAAAGTTTTTTTTAAGGGAAAATATGAAGTACTTAAAAGTTTTATAGAATCAAAATTAGGATTTAAATTAGAATTATTTATTTTATCATTTGTTAAATCTTTAATATAAATTAAACTCAAATCTTCTTTACCATTTATTTTAAACCACTTTTCTTCAGCATCAAAACCAGCATTTATTGAACCTCTGTAAATTGTTTTCACCTTGATTGTATCATTTACTATTTTATATTCACCCCATTTATATTCAAGAAAATCATTATTATACTCATTGTTATTAATATTATTTTTTGGGACAAACCCGGAGATAATTGATTCGCAACAAAAGCCATTTTCTAAGAATAAAATATTAATACAAGTTATGTTATTATCAAATGTTACTGTTTTTTTTTCAATTTTACCATCATTAGAATATGAAAGGACTGTATCTATCCTTTTAGGTTTGTAAAACTCAATAGTATATTGATAATAGCCATTATTTATATTAATTAAATTATCATTTAAATTATAGTTTGATGCGGTGTGATTATTAAATTTTTTTCTAATGTAATGTGGAATAATAGCATTAGTACAACTCTCAAATGCACAAATTAATAAACTAAAAAGCAAAAGTTTATAAAAAATTGATTTATTTACCATATAATGAATAAGGGTTATAATATCCGTCGTAATTATAATTATGTTTTATTTCTGGACTATAATTGTTATAATAATTTTGTCTACCAAATGGAACATACCTATGTATGGAATTTTGCATAACATCCTGCACCATAGGTCTACTTATTCCTAACCTTGAAATACCATTGCCCGTATTATAACCAAACCATATTGAACTATCGTAAACAATTCCATTTTCCCATGATCCTTTACCCTTTGAATTTTTATTAGTTTCTTGGTTAAATCCCCATAATTTACTTTTTCCAAATCTATCAACCCCACTTCCTTCATTTTTTGGATCATTGGTATAAATTTTAAATCCTACAGAATATTTATCGACAGTTAGTTCCATAGCACCAGTGCGCCACCTATCGCCATTACCAGCAAAAAAATCGTTTTCTACTCTTAATGACCAATTGGGGCCAAAAACAGATACTCCACCCACAGTTTGAGGGTTGGGATTACCTGTAGGGTTATCTGCTGAATTACCATATGTTGTTCTATAATAACTTACACCGTGGCCTTTATAAGATGCACTGCCTCCATAAGAGAAGCCATTTGTAAATAATCCACCACCTGCACTTAATCTCATATCATTATCAAAAGTATAACCAATACTTCCAAATGCAAATGGACCATTTAATCCAAAGCCCATAGAAACACTATAATCAAAATTACCACTTTGCCCATTTACACCAATGAATCCGCCCATAGCAAAAGGGTCTATACCTGCTGAGTAATTAAAATTGCCAACAGACGATGAAAAACTCAACATGTTTTTGGTTTCATTAAACATGTATGAGGTTTCGTCATAGGCATCTTTATATGGATTACTATGTCCCCCTTCAAAAAGGTAACTAGTGCCTAAAAACATCGTTTCACCAAAAAATAATGCCAATCCTATGAAATCTCCACTTGGATCAGTATATCTCAGAGGATTATTATAACAATACGAATATCTATTAAAATTTTGTAAATTATCAGGAGCTTGTATATAATTATCAGGTTGTATAAAACGTCCAAGAGCAGGGTCATACACCCGCCCATTCATGTTTATGAGGTTAAACTCATCAATAAGTTCGTGCATGGTAAATCCACGCAGGCCTATTCCAACTCCACTCAGCGTAGGCATTGTATAACTCCAATCATTTGGGTTGCGCCTTCTTCCCCAAGCATCAAAGTTTTGTTCATGCACTATGTTCTGGCTAGCATCAGTTAGCATGATAGGCGAGCCTAAATGGTCGGCTAAAGCATATAATAATTGGCTAGTTGTATTTTGTTTATAGTATACTGCCAATAAGCCAGTTGGCGCATATAAATACGTATAACTTTTGGTATTAGTTGCGGTGGCATCTTCTTCATAATCGTAATTAGCTTGGTAATAGCGGGTGTATTGTATTGTGCCGCCAATAAGGTAATCTACTTTTATGCGTTCATCATCATTGCCATATAAAAAATTCATTTCTTTACCACTTACAGGCTCCGTAATTTGGTTTACCTTATGTAAATCATTAATGGTTGTGTTTAATGTGTTAATTGGTATTAATGAGGTGGGGCTTGTAATACTTGTTAAGGTAAATGGTTTAGCAGGATTGCTATAAACAAAAGTTCCTGCGTCATCCTTTTGTGTTATATTGCCTTTAATATCAATAGTTGTATTATTCGTATACAATGTTGCATCAAAAGCCGCTGGATTGGT
>CANHPI010000240.1 GCA_947462425.1 Bacteroidota bacterium | reverse complement strand
TCAAATAAAACACATTGCAAAACATGGCATAGCTCAAAAAAAGCAAGCCGAATTTTTATACCGCTTACTAAATAAGTTTAAGCCTTTAACAGTTGTAGAATTAGGAACTTCTGTTGGTTTAACAAGTTTATATTTATCAAAAGCTTTACCAAAATCAAGCATTTATACCATTGAGGGATGCCCTAATTTATTTAAATTTTCAAACGAATTATTTAAAAAAGAACAGATTACAAATATCACTTCCGTTAACGGAAATTTTAATCTAGAATTCCCTAAACTACTTTATAAAATAGATACTCTTGATTTTTTATACATCGATGGTAATCATGCATATGAACCAACGATGAACTATTTTAAATTAGCATTAGCGAAAAAAAACACTCATTCCATTTTTGTATTTGATGATATATACTGGAGTGAAGGCATGCAAAGAGCATGGAAAGAAATTTGTGCTAACAAAGAAGTTACGCTCAGTGTAGATTTATTTTATTTTGGAATCGTATTTTTTAAAACAGAAAATAAAAATAAGGAACATTATGTATTAAAGTTTTAATTACACTTTAATAATTTCTCAAAATATAATTATTCAAATACAGTGTTCTAAACGTTTGATTAGCTGAAGCATTTAATGCCTCTAAAATAGGCTTATTATCAGTGTTTATAGTTTCTCTGTCTTTTAACTTAAGTGGAGACAATTCATTATTCAACGTTACATCTAAAGGTTTCAGAGTTGCAACAATTAATAAATTCCGATAATTTTCATCTTCGCTAAAGGTGCAAATTTTAATTTGAAAACCAGCTTGTTTTAAAGTGGCTAATAAACACTTTGTTCCTAAGCCTATGTTACCAGATAAATAACCATGAGTGTTAATTAAAACAACCGCATTTGTATCAAGCATCGTTTTTAATTTAGATAAACTTTCTTTTGTAATAACATGCGATGGTTGCTCTTCGGCTTTAAACACATCAAATAATATCACATTATATTTATCCTTAGAATTATTAATAAAGTATCGGGCATCTGCACTAACAGTTTTCACCGAATTATTTAAATAAAAAAAACGTTTCGCCATCTCTATAATTCGAGAATCAAACTCAACAGCAGTTACATTATAGTGATGATTTACAAACATATTAGCTACAACTCCGCCGCCCAAACCTAATACCAAAGCTTTTCCTTTGGGAAAGTACAATAAGTTTTTTTCAACCAAATGTACATATTCAGATACTGATTGACTGGAATCTAATTGCATCTCGGTTTGAATAGTTGAATTAATTAATAATTTTCTAATTATAACAGAATTATTACCATACGATGGCTCATCTCTGATTTCTAATTTTCCTAAAATTCCTTCTGATTGATAAATTGTATATCGATTATTTTTAGATTTAACGAATCCAAACAATGCTATAGAAATAACAAAAAGTAAAATAAAACCTGCGAGATTACTTTTTTTATTAAATACTAAAAATAAAGAAACCAATGCTAATGCTAAAGCAAAGCTGATTAAACTAAAACGAACTCCTAAATTTGGAATTAAATAAAAACCACATAAAAAGGTTGCAATAATACCGCCTACTGTAGAAATAGCATAAACTTTTCCGCTATTTTCTCCGCTTTTATTTACTTCGCTTGTTAAAATAGAAATGATTAAAGGAGACGTGGCTCCCATACATAACATTGTGGGGAATAATAAAAACAAGACACTAATTATAACTGCAGGAATTAATGAAAAAGTAGAAGCTAAAATTAAAAACAAAGTCGTTAAAAATGGCATCACACATAAAGCACAAACAGCTAATATTAAAACATATAATAAATTAGTTTCTTTATTATCTCCCTTACTTAATTTTCCTCCAATAAAATAACCACTAGCCAAACCACCTAATGTAATGGCCATTACAGAGCTCCATACATATAAACTACTCCCAAAAAATGGAGCTAATAATTTAGCACCGCAAATTTCAGCTGCCATAACAGAAGCCCCTTCAATAAATGAAATTGTATATAATTTATTTTTGTTTAGCATTAAAAATAAAGCTGAAAAATAAATTAAATGTACATGTTTGTGTCATCTTCCGAACTCGTTCCGTAACCTAAACGTTTTCCAGTTCTTAAATTAATACTACTTACTTTTTCCTGAATTTCATTCACTGATACTTCTCTAATATGCTCAATAGGAGGTGTAAACAAGTCGAAGGTTATAGCCGAGATAATTAATTCATTTATGATTTCTTTTAATTCTTCTTTATTAATTGCTTCATTTGAAAAAGAAGAATATTTTATACCAATAGCACCTCTAGCTTCAATAAAAAATCGCATTTCCCTATTAATAAAAATTCTGCAAACCAAATAGCCTAAATCATTTAATCGATTAAATTTGAATGAATCTGCTAAAAAATTATAAACGTTAATAATACCGCAATATGAATTATATTCATTTTGTTTTACATAACCGGTTTTATACATGGCATGCGATTTATCAAACTCAAACACATTGGTATGCATAAAAAATTCCAACATATCACCTGCTACTTTTAATTGAGTTGAATACGTAGTTTTTTCTAAAGTTGACACAACAATACGCTTATCTATTTCTTGCGTTTCTTTATTTAAATCACTAGCAATTTCTTCAACTGTATTTTTTAGCATTTCAAAAGCAGCAATCGTGTTTCTAAACACATCTTGTTTCATTACTGATTTTTCTTTTAACAACTTTAGAATTTGATTCTTTTGATTTTGTAGCGCCTCACTCATTTTTACTTAAATAAAATTTGAATTATAAATGTAACCAATAAAAGCCTAATTTAAAAGCACAGTGCTTTACTTCACTGCTTCATATAAAGTTTTATGAATTTTACCTCTTATGCCAAGTTTAGCCAATTTGTTTTCATCTGCACTTGGGTAAACTCTATTAGATAAAAAAACAAAAATTAGTCCATTTGCGGGATCTGCCCAAGCAAAAGTGCCCGTAAAACCGCTATGACCAAAACTTTGTAAACTACATTCTTTAGTAACTGGACTCTCTTTTTTATCATCAAATTCAGGTTTATCAAAACATAATCCTCTTCTGTTATCCAAAAAATGTGTGCTTGTATATTGTTTAATAATAGAGCTATCCAATAAATCTTGTCCTGCGTATTTGCCATCATTTAAAAGCATTTGCATTATTAAAGCTACATCATTGGCATTTCCAAACAAACCAGCATGCCCTCCTACTCCGCCCATCAAAGCAGCTCCCTGATCATGAACATATCCTCGTACCAATTGCTTTCTAAATTTCAAGTCATTTTCAGTTGGCGCAATTTGTTCTGGCGTATAAACAGAAAGTGGTTGATACATTAATCCCAAATTCAAGGGTTTATAAAATTGATTTTGAACATACTTATTTAAGGGAGCTTCAGCTAAACGTTCAATTAATATTTTAGAAAAATAATAACCAATGTCGCTATAAACATATTTGCAAGTTTCTTCCATCTTACAACTCATTATTTGATTATAAATAGAATCGTTAAAATCCTTAACCACATATAAATTTTTAGCAACTTTTACCGGAAATTTTTCGGAATATTCATCGCTATAATACCCAGATTTGTATCCACTTTTTTTATCCACTGTTTTTTGCCAAAAAGGTAACCAAGCCGGTAAACCTGATTGGTGGGTTAACATATCTTTATAATGAATGTTTGATTTGTTGGTTCCTTTCAACTCTGAAAAATAATAATCCAAATGTTGCTCATAATCAAATTTCTTTTGCTCACTCAATTTCATCAAAGCTAAAGAGGATGATAAAATTTTAGTTAAGGATGCTAAATCATAAATAGTATGATCATTTACTTTTTCGGAAGTAGATTCGTATGTTTGCTTTCCAAAATTTTTCTGATAAAATACTTTTCCATTTTTAATAGCTATGATTTGACATCCTGGATAAGCATTTTCTTTTATTCCAATCTTTGCAATTGAATCAACTTGTAATAATTTATTACTGTTTATTCCTATTTGCTCAGGTATTATATATTGCACTCGTATTGATTTTTTTATTTCAATTCCTGTTCCCGCTTTAAATAAATTTGTAGATACTGGCAAACTTCCGTTTATAGCAATGGCTCCCATAATAGCATCTGCAGCAGCTTTTTGACTAAACTGATTATTTTCATAAACTTCAATAATAGCTTGTGAATTACTGATGTTTGTTAGCTTATTTATTAAATAAGGATTAGAAAATAAAGTAGTAATGGTATTTTTTTGCTCACAAATTTTAGAAATAACGTCCATACTTCCAGCTGAGCAACCAAAATCTTTTTCAGGCTTATAAGATGTTTTATTGATTTGAAGAATAACTAAATTATAGTTTTTTAATTTTGATAATAATGAATCTCTTTCTTTTTTAGAGGCATCGTGATCAATTCCTAAATGGGAAATTTTTGAATATTTATTTAAAGTTGACGAAAATAAATTTTCATTCGCATCACCAATTGATACTTCAATTATTTTTAAAGTATCCAATCGTTGCAATGGCACAAGTAAATTTTGATTTTGCAATAAAGTAACCGATGCTTCTGCTAACTTTGTATTCATTACAAAAGACGCTTTTGTGTTTAAGTCTTCATATAAATTTTTATAATTAATAAATTGCTTTTTATTTAAGCCACACCAAAATTTCGCCTTCAATATTTTCTTACAACGAGTATCAATTTCATCCTGAGTAATTTGTCCGTTGCTTACAGCTAAT
>CANHPI010000239.1 GCA_947462425.1 Bacteroidota bacterium | reverse complement strand
TTAGATGCCTTAACACTAATATTTAAAGGGTATATTCAACTAGGAAAATTACAAAAAGGAGATGAAGTATTGGTTTCTGCCAATACCTATATAGCGAGTATTTTAGCGATTATTCAAGCGGATTTAGTTCCAGTTTTAGTTGAACCTAAATTAGAGACTTACAATATAGATTCTGATTTGATTTTAGAAAAAATTACTTCAAAAACCAAAGCGATTTTAGCGGTTCATTTGTATGGACAATTGGCCGATATGAACGCAATTTCTGATATAGCAAAACAAAATAACTTATTGGTTATTGAAGATGCGGCTCAGGCTCATGGTGCTGAAAATGAATCAGGATTAAAAGCTGGAAATTTAGGAAATGCCGCTGGATTTAGTTTTTATCCTGGGAAAAATTTAGGTGCTTTGGGAGATGGAGGAGCAGTTACCACAAATGATGACGCATTGGCAAAAGTACTGTTTTCTCTCCGGAATTATGGATCGGAAACCAAGTATTACAATGATTTTATAGGGTTGAATTCAAGGTTAGACGAGTTACAAGCCGCCTTTTTGAATGTGAAATTACCTCATTTGGATAATGATAATGAAAAGAGAAGAGCTATTGCAAAACGCTATCTTTCAGAAATTAAAAATCATAAAATCATTCTACCTGATTGGGCTACTAATTTTAATCATGTGTTTCATTTGTTTGTCGTTCGAACAGTGAATAGAAATGATTTACAGGATTTTTTGCTAAAAAAAGGAATCGAAACGATGATTCATTATCCGATCCCACCCCATAAACAAAAAGCTTTGTCGGAATGGAATCCGTTATCATTTCCTATTACAGAGCAAATTCATCAAGAAGTAGTAAGTTTGCCGATAAGTCCTGTGATGCCGATGGAGCAGGTGGATTATGTAATCCAAATTTTAAATGAATATTAAGATGGGAATAATTAGAAGAATAAAACAATTTTGTTTTATCACCTTACGGATTAAAAAATACCAATTCTTATCGGATTGTAATAAGGTTTACGGTAAACCAACTCTTTTTCATCCATTGTTAATAAAAGGAAAAGGAAGGATACATTTTGGAGAGAATGTACAAATGGGGGTGGAATCTTCCCCAAATTATTATTCGCATTATGCTTATTTTGAAGCTAGAGAAGAATTTAGCGAAATTTATATTGGCAATAATGTTGCGATTAATAATGCTTTTTCGGTGGTGGCTTTTTCAAAAGTAAGTATAGGCGATGATGTTTTAATAGGAATTAATTGTGCTATTATCGACACGGATGGTCATGATTTAGCGATAGATAAAAGAAACCTTGGGAATCCAAAAACGGCAGAAGTTCGGATTCTTAATAATGTTTTTATTGGTGATCATGTTACGATTTTGAAAGGCGTGACCATTGGTGAAAATTCAGTAATCGGATTGGGTTCTGTTGTTACCAACGATATCCCGAAGAACACAATTGCAGCGGGTAATCCTGCCAAAGTTATAAGAAATTTATTTTGTTAAATAGAGTTTAAATAAATATCCAGTAAAAAGCTTGGTGCATACAATCAATAAATGCTAATTTTCGATTAGAGTCTTTTTATTTAGGAATAATTTATTTGCAGTTTCTCCTGCAAATTAAAAAATGTAATTCGTATGGACATACTAATAAAATCGTTTAACAGGCCTTACTATCTTGATAGATGTTTATATTCAATTGAAAATCATGTAAAAAGAACCTCAGGCAAAATAGTGATACTTGATGACGGAACCCCTCAAATCTATTTAGACAAAATTGCATCTAAATATCCGAATGTAATCATTTATAAATCCGAATTTTACGAATCAAAACAACAATTTACGTTAAAAGGGCTTCGACCTGATCAATATATCATTCCGATTGATTTTTGGTTAGAAGCGGCTAAAAAGGCTTCTGAAAATTTTATTCTCATTGAAGATGATACTTGGTTTGTTGAGGATATAGATTTGGAAGAGGTTAATTTAGAAATCACTCAAAATAATATTGTCTTTGCAAAATTATATTGGATTGGTAATCCTAAGATAAATCAACATAAAGAGGCGATAGTCAAAAAAAATTTCGTTTTAATAAAACCTAAACTTTTTACGATTATTCCAGCTTTATATTATTTTATTTTTTATAAGTTCGACCGTTTTAAAATCAGAAAAACATTACGTTTTTTTAAAATTCACACAGAAGAAAGGCATTTAGCTTATTATGCTATTTATGCTGTTGCAGGAATGATTTTCAATAAAAATTATTATGTAAAATTATGGGAAAACCATACAAATCAAATAGATGAAGGTTTGCAATTGTATAATGCCATTAGGATTTTTAAAAAACAAAAAGACAAAAATAAATTTGCTCATTACCAAAAAGAAATTCTAAAAACAGGTTTTATGTCTTCTGCTACGAATCAAAATAAGGAAAGATTCAATGGAAATGTTGATATGTTTGTCTTTAATAAAGTCCTCAATGAAGCCTGGATGAATAATGAGTTTAATGCAATAACTTCGTTACCAAATGATATTGATAAAGAAGCTATTGTTTCCGTTTTAAACAATGATTCCTCACATCGTATTGCTTCAAAAGATTGGATAGCATGGGTTGATAGTTTTAAAAAACAATATTTAGCGATAGGATGTATAATTGATTGATTTTAGGAAATATTTAAAATAAGATGGACCAACAAAATAAAAATTCGTATCGCTCCATTTTGAAAGCTACTAGTGTTTTTGGAATGATGCAGATTGTTAAAATGATAATAAGTGTTATCAGTTCTAAATTTGTTGCTATCTATCTTGGGCCAATTGGTGTTGGATTGGTTTCGCTATTAAACAATGTACTAAACATAATTTTAGCGATAACCAATTTTGAATTTTTGACTACGGGAACTCGAGAGGTGGCTTTGGTACATGATGTAAATGATTCCTCTAAATTATCAAAAACGATTGCGACACTCCAAAAGATGGCTATTTTTATCGGTTTATTGGGAGCCATTATTTGTTTATTGTTTAGTAAAACCTTGAGTAATTTTGCTTTTGGGAATTCTGAAAGGCAATATTGGTTTATGATATTGTCTGGTTACTTTTTTATTTTAAGTCTTTCTAATGCAAGAATGGCAATACTTCAAGGGGTAAATAATATTAAAATATTGGCTTTATGTAATATTACATCCTCCCTTTTTATTGCAGTCGGTTCTGTTCTTATCTATTATTATTATAGAATTGAAGGTATTATATGGGTAGTTTTATATTCAAGTAGTATTCAATTGTTGGTGACTATTTATTTCACAAGACGCTATACATTTAAGATACCGTCCTTTATAGTTAAAGAGTTTTATGATGAATCCTTGCCTATTTTCAGGCTTGGCTTTCTAATGTCGCTGAATTTAATTTTTGGACAAATTTGTAATTTTGTTATAAAACTTTACCTTAATGATCACGGATCTTCATCACAAATTATTGGTTATTATGAGGTTAGTTCGGTTATTTTAATTAATTATTTAGGGTTAATCTTTAATGCAATGTCTTATGATTTTTACCCTAAATTATCAGCTATAAGTTTAGATAATGAAAAAGTAAAACAGTTAGTAAACAATCAAATAGAAATTGCCTTAATTTTGATTACTCCCGCAATTATTTTCTTGTATTTATCGGCCCCTTTAGTAATCAAATTACTTTATTCTGAAGAATTTTCAAGTTCCTTTTTAATATTAAAAATGGCATTATTTTCCGTAATTTTAAAAGCTATTATTTTTCCATTAGGGTATGTTGTTTTAGTGAAAGGCAATAAAAAATTGTTTTTTAGGCAGGCATTATTTAGCGATTTACTAAATTTAGTTTTATCCATTATTTTATATTACGGGTATGGTTTATTAGGATTAGGGATGGCTTATGTGTTGAATTATCTTCTTTATGGTATTTATATTTATACAATGGTTAAAAAAGAGTATGATTTTCATTTTATTAAATCATGCCAGAAATTAATTGCAATAAGTTTGATTATAGGAATTTTAGCGATTGTTATAGTATATAGTTTTCAGCAGTTTTATGTGTATTTCTTGATTACAATACTCTTTATCCTATCATTGTTATTTTCTTTGAAGGGTTTAAATCAAAGAATTAAATTGAAGGAAGCGATAATGAAGACAATCAATAAAAATATAAAGGAATAGTTTTTAAAGAAAAAAGACTTTAAATTTTCGTTTTACAAGTAGATAATACTTTATTTATTCGTATTCCATTTTTTAAGATATTGATGAGCCACTTTAACATAATCATGTTCTTTTTCGATAAAACTTCTCGCTCGTTTTCCAATGGCTATGATTTCATTCGGATTTTCAATCAAAAAAGACAATTGGTTTACTAAATAATCAACATCAGGTAAGGCATTTATAGCTACATTTTCGGATAAATTATAATGGGACATAAATTCATTTTCAGCACCCGTAAAAACTACTTTCCCTTTTGCCATAGCTTCTAGTGCATTATAGCCTTGGTCATAGGCATATACTTGGTCGAGCAAAATATGCGCTTGATCATACAATTGGATATACGTTTTATAAGGAATACTTCGGGTAACGGTCACACTAACTTTATCAGTATATTTTTCTTGAATTATGGCTAACGCTTGTTCAAAATAATCACTTCCTTTTTTAAAATAACTTTCGTTGTTGATTCCTAAAAAAATGTTGATTTTATTTGAAATGGTCAACGGTGTGAAATAGATGGTATCAATATTAATAGGATTGGG
>CANHPI010000238.1 GCA_947462425.1 Bacteroidota bacterium | reverse complement strand
AGAATTTTGATATTAAGTACGATGCTTACAACGAAAAATTGAAAGTTGATACTTCTTTCCGTTTAGGTGTACAATATGTATTTCCTCAGTATTTCGTGAGATTGAAAAAAGCATAATTACTAATTGAAGGGGTGTAATAGCCCCTTTATAAAACTTTATATATATGTGTGAATTAACAGCAGGTTTTGGTGCTTTAAATTGCGATAGTGTTGCTGGTGTATCTACGTGGAAAATCGGTTCATTACGTGATGAAGCAACAGGAGCAGCAAACTACACTTATTCTCGTACAGCAGGAACGATTACAGCTATGGCGAACGTTTCTACTAAATTGTTTTACGGAATAACTGTTGACGCTGAAATGAGTGATTTTATCGTTAAATCTATTGGAACACGTGAAAATGCTTCAAGTGGATTTGAGATAACAGGAAACATTAAATTAGCAGGTAACACTGCAACAATGATTCAACAATTAGAAGACTTATCAAAAGACAGACTTTGTTTAATTGCTACTTTGAACGATGGTACAAATGAAGTGTTAGGTTTAGATAACGGATTGAAATTTAATTTTGAACGTGCTTCAGGCCAAAAATTTGAAGACCTAAATGGTGTAACACTTACATTTACAGGCAAGGAAAAAAAGAATTGTCCTAAAATAAGCGATGCTATTATAGCAACTTTAATTGTTTAATTTGAATTGATTATTAATTTAAGGGTAGTGTAATAGCTACCCTTTTTTATTATGTTAAATATGGAATACAAGAAAGAATTTGAAAATACCAACGTTTACATAGATAAATTGAAATGTTTTATGGTTGCGAACACCGAGAATAAAGAAATTTTAGCTAAATTTATACCTATAATCTTTGAAAATGATGTTAATACTAAGGCAAGCGAGCCTAAACCAAGTCGCGTTAACGTTAAGCGAAAAGCAAAATGATGCCAATCCGTTGATTTGGTTGTTTAGATTTATAAATGAGCAGTCAAAAGAGGATTATTTTTGCAACTTAACAGACCTTTCAGGTTCACAAGATAGGTTTAACTTGTTTCATTTAATCGAAGGTACAAGCATAACTTTACCATTAGGAGAATATACCTACGAGGTTTATCAAATGCCTATCACAGCAAGTAATATTTACGCAAATGGTTTACTTTGCGAAAGTGGTAAAGCACGCGTAAAGACTGCGACAACTTCACCTTATCCAACTTACTATAACACACCGACAACACGCAAAATATATGAGTGATAATTACATATTTAGAGAGGCGAAGATACCAATGCCTACTGAAAAACAGAAAGCTGGTCAACAATGGGTTGCGTGGGGTGAAGATAACTTGTACCCTCAATTTTTAGTTGGACTTTATTACAATTCATCTATTCACCAAGGTATTGTTAATTCAAAGGTTAAATACATTTCTTCAAATGGTTTAGATTCTAAAACTACGGATGTTGCTAAGTGGGATTTAATCAAAAAGAATGGTAACGCTCCTTTTTCTTTGGACGAAATTTCTGCAATGATTTGCAAAGACTTTGAGCTGTTGGATTCTTTCGCTATTTTATTTAAGAAAAATATTATCTCTAAGTTTTGGGATATGCACCATATTTCTGCGGAGCTTATCCGTAAAGGTGAAACAAGCGAATACTTCTACTACTCAGAGAATTGGAAAGAACGTAACCAAACTGAGGAAAAAACAGGATTCAAAAAGATGAAAAATATTGAGGATGTAACCGACCAAGACAACGAATGTGTTTTGTACGTATCTTCAAGAAGTAAACAGCATATAGTTGACGAAAAGACAGGTATGCTTACTAAGTCTGTATATCCTATCCCTTCTTATAGCGGTTGTATAAATTCAATCATGGCGTCTATTGAAATGAATTATTTCAGATACTCTGAGGTTGTGAATTCTTTCAAAGGTGGTACAATGATTAACATACCAACAGGAGCACCTGAGAATGAACATGACAGAAAGAAATTAGTTAACCAACTTAAAGGTGAAAGTACCGATAGGGATAAACAAGGGGGTATAATCGTAACCTTTTCAAGAGGTAGTGAAAACGCACCAAGCGTTACACAAATAGGTGGGAATAATTTAGACCAACGTTACCTATTAACACAAGAAAGTATTATTGATGATATTATGGTTGGTCACTCCGTAATTAGCCCTTCTTTATTCTCAATTAAAACAGCTGGTCAATTAGGCGGTTCGAGTGAATTAGAAACCGCATACGCTTTGTTTATGTCTAATTACGCAAGCGAGCGACAAAAGATAATTACAGATGCAATTGCATACGCTGAATACACGCTTAATAGCTTTGTTGGTGAAGTATTTTTTGTTGAAAAACCATTACAATTAGGTAATGTGCCTGACTCTAAATCAATAGTAGCTGATTCACTTAACAAAATGTCGCCATTATTAGCGAACGCGGTTCTTAAAAACCTAACAATTAACGAACAAAGAGCTTTAGCAGGGTTAACACCTTTACCAAATGGGGATGTTTTAGAAACAACACAAGCAAGTTTTAATGCACAAATCAGTGATGAAGTTGTTATTAGTTGGTTTGCTCAATGTGGACGTAGTGAATACAAAGAAGTTTTTTCACGTGAAATTAACGATTTTAGCGACTTAGAAAGAACAGAAAAGGAATTACTAAGTAAACATACCTTTGCCGATAATTTAACTGCTTTGCAAACGAAAATATTGAAAATGATTCAAGCGGGTGAAAGCTACGGAGCTATTGTTAAGGCAAGTGGTGAAAGTGCTACAATTGTAACAAGAAATATAATTGAGCTTGAAAAAATTGGTATGATTAAAGGTTATGAATTAACACCAAAAGGTCAACAGAATACAGAAGGTGTTAAATTCGAGGTTGTTTACCAATATAGAGAAAGAACTGATGCACCAAAATTAAAAGAAGGAGGTTCAAGTAGACCTTTTTGCACTTCTTTAATTAAACTAAAAAAAGTATTCACACGTGAAGAAATAGATGGTATTACAGCTAAATTAAAAGCAAGTGATATCGATAGGGATGTTTGGCAATATAAAGGGGGTTGGTACACTAATCCGAATACAAAGGTACACACACCTTCATGCAGACACACGTTTTTCCAAATCGTCATTGAAAGCAAATAAAATAAATAAAAAAGAAACAATTATGTCTACATTTATACGTATATTTGTAATACTAAATTTTATAAATATGTATTACGTTTACGCATTAGCAGAGCCAACTAACAATGAAGTTAGGTATGTAGGTATTACCACTAATTTAAGTGTTAGATATAAAAGCCATTTATCGGTAAATGATGGATGTCCAAAATCTGATTGGGTTTATGATTTAAGAGATGAAGACTTAAAACCTAATATGATTGTTTTAGATACAGCTGAAAATAAAAAAGAAGCATTATTAAGAGAGAGTCAGTTAATCCTATTGTATAAAAAACAAGGTTTAAATCTTTTAAATGTAAATTATCAAAAGCTATATTATAAATATGATTTAGCAGGTAATTTAATTGACGTTGTTTCTTCAAGAAGACAAAATAATTATAGTGTTAGATTAGACCGATTAACACATAATGGTATAGTTTGGAATGATGAGCCTGTTTTTCCTAAATGGAAACTTGAAAAATTAAAAGAAAGCAAAGCGGTTAACAGAAAAGAGATTCACCAATACACAAAAGATGGTATCTTTGTAAATACGTTTGAAGGTGTAAGAGAGGCTTACAGATTGACTAATATAGACCATAGAAGCATTTCTGCGTGTGCTACATTTAGAAGGCCTTCTGCTGGTGGTTATATATGGAGATATGATAAACAATAAACACAAATAAGTTATGGCAGTACATTTAATATCTACGACAAATTTAAAAGCACTTTCTTACATTTCTTCAAATGTGGACGATTTGCTTTTGACTACATTAATCACGAGAGTACAAGACACTATTTTGGAAAGTATTTTAGGTTCTTCATTATTTAACAGACTTTTAGAGGGAGTTGATGCAGATGATTTAAACGCAAATGAAACGGAACTTTTAAACACGTATATCACACCTTGTTTGGTGGCTTCTGTTGAGGTTAGAGCAACCGATATGACTACATTAGAGCTACGTCAAATTGGTGTTGCTAAGGTAAGTTCTGAGGGTGTACAAAATGCGAATGAAAGTGAGTTAAATAGGGTAAGTAATTCTTTGAAAAAAGACTATAACTTTTATAGAGAGCGGTTAATTAGGTTTTTGAAACTAAATAATGAACTTTTCCCTGAATATACTTCTTATTATAACTATTTGTACCCTTGTGATAATTCGTTAAATCAAATCAATCCTGATAGTGGTAAAACAGATGTTAATATTACTTTCGCATGATTACAAGTGTTAATAGGTTATCAGCAGAATTAGAAGCTATACAAGAAGCTCACTACCAATTAAACTCTTTTTACTTTGGTGAGTTCAATTTAGCACTTCAAAAAAGGGATTTAGAATATCCATTACTGATTTGTGATTACAACAGCGGTGCAATTAACATTTCAAACACTTCTATTCAACTATTCATAACGATATGTGATAAGGTATATAAAGATAATTCAAACTTGTTAGAAACTAAATCCGACACTTTACAGATATGCAGGGATGTATTTAACATAATGAAGAAGTCTCAACGTTGGAATGAAATAGGACGTGTAACACAAGGTAACGTAAACGCGTTTGTTGAGAGAGGTAAAGATGAGGTTGCAGGACACGTTATGAATGTAACTATTGAGCTAAGGGATTCAAACGGAATTTGTAATTTACCATTAAATGGT